>DASRJW010000092.1 GCA_035649275.1 Candidatus Krumholzibacteriia bacterium | reverse complement strand
GGGCCAGGCGCAAGTAGCCTTCGGCGAGATGCACCGAGCGTCCCACAGGCTGCACACCGTGGGTGAGCAGCCAGCTGCGGCCGCTCTGGCGAGCGCCGAGACGCACCGGCGCACCGCTCGCGCCGGCGAGGAGGGCGGCGGAAAACGAGGGCGGGAGGACGACGGCCGCAGCGTAGCCGCGCCGGCGCAAGCCGAGCACGCTCCTTAGGCGCCGCCACCGGCTCGTGGACGACACGGGATGCACCTGAGCTGCGGGCACGGTGTCGGCGAAGACGCGTTCCGTCCCCTGCCGCGCCAACACCTCGACCTCGACGCCGGCGGACTGCAGCAGCGCGAGGGCGGGCAGGGCCAGCACCGCATCGCCGAGCCAGCTCGGCGCTACAGCCAAGAGCCGGGGCGGCGGCGACATCAGTGACCCTGCAGCTGGTGCAAGCGGGCGTACGAGCCGGCGGCGGCGAGCAATTCCCCGTGCGTGCCGCTCTCGACGATGCGGCCTTTCTCCACCACCAGGATGACGTCGGCCCGGTGCACCGTGGAGAGACGGTGGGCGACGACGAAGGTGGTGCGCCCGCGCACCAGACGCTCCATCGCCTCCTGGATGAGTTGTTCGCTGCGAGCATCGAGATTGGAGGTGGCCTCGTCGAAGATGAGGATGCGCGGATCCCGCAGGATGGCGCGGGCGATGGCGAGCCGCTGGCGCTCGCCGCCGGAGAACATGATGCCCCGTTCCCCCACCGGAGTGTCGTAGCCGCGGGGCAAGCGGGCAATGAAGTCGTGGGCGTTGGCGGCGCGCGCCGCCGCCACCAGGGCCTCCTCGTCCACCTCGGGCATGCCGTAGGCGATGTTGGCGCGCACGGTGTCGTTGAAGAGGATGACCTCCTGGGTCACCATGCCGAGCAGGGCGCGCAGCGAATCGAGCGACAGCTCGCGGACATCGACGCCGTCGAGCAACACCCGGCCGCTCGTCGGCTCGATGAAGCGTGGCACCAGGTCCATGAAGGTGGATTTACCCGCGCCGCTCGGACCGACTAGCGCCACCACCTGTCCCGGGCGGACGACGAGGTCGACCTCCTGCAGGACCAGGCGCCCGGGCTCGTAGGCGAAGCTCACCTTCTCGAAGCGCAGCTCGGTCTCGAAGCGCGCCGCTCGGCCGCGGTGCCGCGGCGGCTCCAGCGGCAGATCGAAGAGCTGGTAGACGCGTTCCGCCGCGGCGAGGCCCTCCTGCATGGTGTTGTGCACCCCGATGAGCGCCTTCACCGGTTCCGCCAGCCACAGCATCGCGGTGAGGAAGAGGAAGAGGCGGTCTGCCGCCAGCTCGCCGGTGAGCACGAGCCGGCCGCCGAACCAGAGGATCGCCACGAGGGCCAAGACGGCGACCATTTCCGAGAGCGGCGACGCCATGGACTGCAGGCGCCGCACCTTCATGTAGGACTTGAAATAATCGTTGCTGTACTTTGCGAAACGAGCCACTTCGAAGGCGTGCATTCCGAAGGCCTTGAGGATGCGGGCGCCGGCGACGCTTTCCTGCACCACGCTCGCCATGTCGGCCATGCGCTCCTGCGCGTGGCCGCTGCGGCGCCGCAGCCGCTTCCCCAGCCGCGCGATGAGGAAGGCGTTGGGGGGCAGCACCAGGAAGGCGAGGAGAGCCAGCTTCCACGACGCCGACACCAAGATGGCGAGGGCGACGCCGAGCATGAGGATGTTGCGGAACAAGGACAGGGCGCCACCGGCGAGAGCGATGCGCATCAAGCTCACGTCGTTCACCAGGCGAGAGATGAAGGTGCCGGAGCGTTCCCGGGCGAAAACCCCGAGAGGCATCTCGATGATGTGGCGGAAGAGCTGCAGCCGCAGGTCCCGCAGCGTGCTCTGCTCCAGATGATTGGTCAGATAGGTCTGGGCGTAGTGGAAGAAGTTCTTGAGCAAGAAGAGACCGAGGAGCACGAGGCAGAAGCGCCCGAGGGCGTGCACCCGGTCTCCCGCCAGGAGGAAAGCTTCGGCGCGGTGCCGCAGGGCGCCGAGGAGCGCCTGCCCCGTCGCCGGCAAGCCCGGCAAGCTTCCTGGAGCGGCCGGAGCACTCACCCCGGCGGGCGGCTGGGCCGGGTGCTCCAGGAGGATGCGGACGAAGGGCGAAACCGCCAGCACCGAGACCCCGGAAAGGAGGGCGTAAACGCCGATGCAACAAGCGGTCAGCGTCAGGCTCTTCCAGTAGGGTCGGAGGGCTCCGAGGAGCCGGAGGGAGGTCGACATCGAAGCCAGGATAGCCTCCGGCCCCGAGCGGAGCCAGGGGTTTCGGCCGCCGGGCCTTGAGAGGCAGCGCCGGGTTGGGGCCCCTTCCCCCCCATGGCCTCGGGCTCAGCGCCGGGCAGGAAGGGAGAGCAGGCGCTCCACCTGGGCGAGGAAGGTCTCGAGGGAGAGCCGCGTCCCCCGCTGGCCCTGGAGGACGGAGAAATGCCCGGCCTCGGGAGGCGTCCAGCGCGGGTCGTCTCGCTCGGTGAAGAGCCCGAGGGTGGGGACGCCGAAGGCGACGGCGAAATGCAGCAGGTTGGTGTTGCCGGCGAGGAAGAGGTCGCACTGGGAAAGCAGCGCCACGACGTCCTTCACGTTGTGCCGCGGCAGCTCGATGCGCTCGCACTGCAGTCCTTGCTCGAAGCGCTGCGCCGCTTCGTCTTCCTCCGGGGTGGCGAGAACGATGACCTTGGAGCGGTAGCGCTGGTAGATCGCGTGCAAGAGGTAGGCGAGGGTCCGATCCAAGACGCGGGTGTTGGCTTTGCCCTTCCCCGGATCGACGCCGATGAGGAGCTGGTCGGCCCGGGGCTTGCGGAAGTGCACGAGCTGCCGGGCGAAACGCAGGTCCTGCTCGGTGAGCACGGCGGTGCGCAGGTCTTCCTCCGGCTGCACCCCGAGGAGCCCGCACACTTCCGCCAGACGCCGGCCCTCGTAACCCGATTTCTCCGGGTTCCAGCGCAGCTCGCAGTTCACGTAGGGATAGCTTCGTTCCCGTGCTGGCCCGAGACGCACCGGGGCGCCGCTCAGGTAGCCCAAGACCTCGTGCGACGGCGGGGGCGACTCCCCCATGTGGATGATCATGTCGTAGGCGCGCCGGCGCAGCTGGCGCACCAGACGGAAGAAGGCCGGATGGGCGAGACGCATCTGCCCGGGGCGGTAGAGGAGCATGTCGTGCACGTGCGGGTGGTGGCGGATCAGCTCGCTCGCATCCTCTTGCACGAGGACGCCGACGCGGCAGCGCGGGTAGGTCCGCTGCAGGCCGGTGAGGACAGGGGCGGCGAACAGCAGATCCGTGAGGTCGCCGCTCTGCACGAAGAGCACCCTTCCCCCCTCTGGACCCACGAGGGGGAGGTGGAAAGACTGGGTACTCGGCACCAGCCGCAGCCAGCGCGAGAGAGGTTGTACGATTTGTGCCTTGTAGGCCGGTTCGCCCACCGGATCCCCCTCACGTGCGCGTCGCGGCGCGCCGTTCCCCCACCTTGGGCGCCGAGCCCCGGGCCCTGGGCGGAGGCTGCACCAGGGCCTGATCGAGCACTTCGTCGACCCCTTCGACGTAGTGGATCTCGAGCTTCTCCAGCACCTCCTGCGGCACTTCCTCGAGATCTTTCTCGTTCTGCCGCGGCAAAACGATCTCGCGGATGCCGGCCCGGAAGGCCGCGAGCAGCTTCAGACGCACTCCCCCTACGGGCAGCACCTTGCCGGTGAGAGTCACCTCGCCGGTCATCGCCACGGTGCTCCGCACGGGGATACCATACACGAGAGAAGCCAAGGCCGTAGCGATGGTGATTCCTGCCGAGGGACCGTCCTTGGGAGTCGCCCCGGCGGGGATGTGGATATGGAAGTCGTTGCGGGCGAAGAATTCGTGACCGACGCGGGCGGCGCCGGCACGGGAGCGCAGGAAAGAGAGCGCCGCTTCGGCGGATTCACGCATCACCTGGCCCAGCGAACCGGTGAGCTTGAGAGCGCCCTTGCCGGGCATCTTCACCGCTTCGATGAAGAGGATCTCGCCCCCGGTTTGCGTCCACGCCATCCCCGTGGCCACCCCCACCTCGCTGCGGCGGAGTGCCGCCGGCGACAGGTAGGCGGGCGCCCCGAGGAAGTCGTGGACGTTGTCCCGGCGCAGCTTCCGCAACGACTTCCTCCCGGCGGCGACGCCCCGCGCCACCCGCCGGCACACCGTACCGACGCAGCGCTCCAGCTGGCGGACACCGGCCTCGCGGGTGTAGTCGGCGATCACCGTCATCAAGCCCGCGTCGGTGAAGCGCAAGTGGGCGGCCACGATGCCGTGCGCCTGCATCTGCCGCGGCACCAGGTAGCGCTTGGCGATCTCCAGCTTCTCGCCGTTGGTGTAGCCCGGGATCTCGAGCACCTCGAGCCGGTCGCGCAGCACGTGCGGGATGGTGTCCAAGGTGTTGGCGGTGGCCACGAACAGCACCTTGGAGAGATCGAAGGGCAGGTTGAGATAGTGGTCGGAGAAAGCATGGTTCTGCGCCGGGTCGAGCACCTCGAGCAAGGCGGCCGAGGGATCGCCGCGGAAATCCGCGCCCACCTTGTCGATCTCGTCCAGCATGAACACCGGGTTGTTGGACTTCGCCGTCTTCAGGCCCTGGATGATCCGCCCCGGCATGGCCCCGACGTAGGTGCGCCGGTGGCCGCGGATCTCGGCTTCGTCGCGCACGCCGCCCAAGGCGACGCGGACGAACTCGCGGCCCAGACTGCGGGCGACGCTGCGTCCCAGGCTGGTTTTCCCCACTCCCGGCGGGCCGAGCAGGCAGAGGATCGGCCCCTGCATGTCCTTCTTCAGCTTCTTCACCGCCAGGAACTCGAGGATTCTCTCCTTCACCTTGTGCAAATCGTAATGATCCTCGTCGAGGATGCGGGCCGCCCGGCGTAAATCGTGGTGATCCTCCGTGGCCTGGCTCCACGGCAGGTCCAGGATCCAGTCGATGTAGGTCTTGGCCACGGTGTATTCGGCGGAAGCAGGCGACATCCGCGCCAGCCGCTCCAGCTCCTTGAGGGAGACCTCCCGCGCCTCGTCGGGCATGGCGTGGGACTGGATGCGAGAGCGCAGCTCGTCGATCTCCGAGGTGCCATCCTCGGGATCCCCGAGCTCCTTGCGGATCGCCTTCATCTGTTGGCGCAGGTAGTACTCGCGCTGCTCCTTGTCCATCTCCTCGCGGATGTCGCTCTGCAGCTTCTCGCCGATCTTGAGCACCTGCAGCTCGTGCGCCAGCATCTGCGCCAGCTTCTCCAAGCGCTCGCCCACGTTCAGGGCTTCCAGCAGTTGCTGCTTCTCGGCAACGCGGAAATCCACGTTCGCCGCCACCAGATCCGCCAGCGCCCCGGCGTCGGTGGTGCGTGCCGCCAGCGACTTCATCTCCCCCGGCAAGTTCTCCGAACCATCCACGAGCTTGGTGAACGAGCGCAGCACCTGGCTCATCAGCGGCCGCAGCCGCCGCGGCGTTCCGGCGGCGTCGGCATGACAGCGCAGCTGCACCGTGAGGTACGGGTCGCTGGAAGCGAGACCCTGGATCTCGGCGCGGCAGATGCCCTTGCCGAGGATGCGCATGGAGCCGTCGGCAAAGCGCATGGTCTTGCTCACCGCCACGATCGTGCCCACGCGATGGATGCTCTCCAGCTCCTCGCCGCCCTCGAGCATCTCGGGCGGCCGCTGGGTGAAGGCGCCGAAGAGCTTCGGCCCGGCGAGGACGTCCTCCGCCAGGAGGATGAGCTTGCGGTCCGAGACCACGAGGGGCACCAGCATGTGGGGGAAGATGACGGCGTCGCTCACGGGCAGCGCCGGAAGCGTCTCCGGCACCTCTGCCACCCGCACGGAATCGGCGTCGAGTTCGTCGGAGAGCATGGAATCCGTTCCTTCCGGGCGCGGCGCCGTGTGGTGGCGCGGTGCAGGGACGCTGGCAGCAGGGTGGCCGCGGCGACCCTCGAACCTCCGGACGCCGGCGTGGAAAGCGGGACAAGGCGTTCCCCGCCGTCCCGGCTAGAAGTTGACCGGGACGGGCGCCGCGTCGGCCTCTGTCGCCGAGTACAGCAAGATGCATTCACAGGGAAATGCGGTCCCCAGGCGGGGAAGGCCGAGGCGCGCCGGGGTGTGTCCCGCAGTCGGCAGCCGCGGCGGCGCTGTCCGCGCGCTCGCCGGGCGGCAAGAGGTGACCCCCAGGCGGCCGGCCTGGCGTGGTCAGATGTTGGCCTCGTGCTCGTCGCCCCGCGGATGATAGGGCGCCGTCAGCGCACGGATCTCCCGGACCACGTTGCCCAGGAGCTCCTTCTTGCGCAAGAGCGGCAGGAAGGCGCTCTTGAAGCCGTAGAGGACGATGTCCTCGATGTCGTGCAGCGTCAGGCCGCAGTGTTCCACGGCCAGGAGGAATTCCTGGGTCACCGAGGTGTTGCTCATGAGCCGGTTGTCGGTGTTCAGCGTCACCCGCAAGCCGGCGTCCAGGTACTCCTTGATCGGGTGGTCGGCGAGGCTCTGGATGGCGCCGGTGTGCACGTTGCTCGACAGGCACATCTCCAAGGCGACGCGATGGTCGTTGACGTAGGCCATGAGATCCGGGTCCTCGCGCAGCCGGGTGCCGTGGCCGATGCGGTGGGCGCCGCAGTAGTGCACGGCCTGGGCGATGGAGGAAGGCCCGAAGGCTTCGCCGGCGTGCACGGTGCAGTTGATGTTGTTGTTGAGGATGAGGAAGAAGGCCTCGCGGTGCTTCTTGGCGGGGAAATGCTCCTCCGCGCCGGCGAGGTCGTAACCCACCACGCCGGCCCCCTTGTACTCCAAGGCCAGCTGCGCCAGGACGAGGGAGCTCTCCGGGTTGATGTGGCGGATGCCGCAGATGATGATCCCGGTCTGGATGCCGAGCTCGCGTTCAGCACGCCACAAGCCTTCACGCACGGCCTCGACGGAATCCTTCAACGACAGGCCGTGGCGGGTGTGCAGGATCGGGGAGAAACGCACCTCGATGTAGCGCACGTTCTCGGCGGCGCAGTCCGCGGCGAGCTCGTAGGCGCAGCGCTCGATCGCTTCCTTCTCCTGCAGCACCGCGAGAGTGTAGTCGAAGGCGGCGAGATAGCGCTCCAGGCTGCGTTCCCCTGCTCCCATCCGCACCAGCCGGGCGAGGGACTCGGGTTCCGTGGCGGGCAGGCGGATGCCTTGCTCCCGGGCCAGGGCGAGCATGGTCTCCAGGCGGAGCGAGCCGTCCAAGTGGAGGTGCAGGTCGGTCTTCGGCAGGGCCCGCACCAATTCCTCGGGGATCTTCGTCATCGGTGCGCGCTCACGAGGTGCGGCGCAAGCGCTTGCGCTTGGTGGCGGCTTCGGTGTCGCCGATGTTTTCCCCGTCGGACTTGGCCACCTTACCGCTACGGAACTCGATGACCGCTTTCTTGAGGTTGGCGGTGTTGTATTCCCAGCGCTCGTCTTGGCCGCGCTTGGTAGGAACTACCTTGGTCGGCGCTCCCCAGGACAGGTAGGCGACCACGATCGGCATGTCCGGCAGGATCTTGTGGTCCCGCACCGCGTCGGCGATGCGGGCGCCGTATTTCTCCTTGTTGGCGGCGTAACGGGTCTCGGGGGAGTCGAGCCAGAGGGCGTCGAGCAGGGCCCGTTCGTAGTGTTCCAGCGACAGCGGCCGGTCGAGGTTGAAGGGAAAGACGACCCGGATCTTGCCATCCAGCGTTTCGATGGTGACCGAGCCGGCGCGGTGTAGTCCGAGCTCGGTGATCAGTACCTCCTGATCCTGCTCGATCTTCACGTTTTTCTTCTCGTGCTGCATGGTGAGACGGGTCCAGGCGTGTTTGCCCACGTACTTCTCCTCCAGGAGCTGATGGAACTCCATCGGGATGTCCGTGGCGAAACGATCGACACAGCCCGTGAGGCAGAGAAGCACGACGAGGAGGCAGCCCCGGCGCGCGCCGAGGAAGTGCGAAGCTCCTGGCAAGGAAGGTCTCCCCGGATGCAGACGAACACTCCGGCCGCAGACGGTTCCGGAGCACGGCCGGCGCGATGCGGGCGTCAGCGTACCAGGACGACCTTGCCGGTTTCCAGGCCGCCCGCCCAGAGCAGGCGATAGTAATAAACACCCGCGGCGGCGGCGAGGCCAGCGGCATCCCGGCCATCCCAGCGCAGCCGGTGCTCCCCGGCCGGCAGCGGCGCGTCCAGGAGGCGGCGGAGCACGCGGCCCCGGGCATCGAGGACTTCGAGTTGCAGACGCCCCAGCTGCGGCGGCACTTGCACCTGGAAGTTGAGATTCGGGTGGAAGGGATTGGGCCCGACCTGCAGCTGCAGCCGGGAAGGCAGAGCCTCCTCGGCGTCGGTGGGGTCCACGGCACCGGGCACGACGACGAAGTCGTCGAGCAGCCAGCCGCGATGCGCGGTCGCCGCGACGCTGGCATCGCTCCCGAAGAGGAAGCGCAGGCGCACGCGCTGTCCGTTCCACGGGGTGAGATCGAAGTGCAGCTGCCGCCAGGCACTCTCGCGGCCGGAGAGGCAGGCGGCGCCCGGGCCGAGCGGGTTGGTGTTGTCTTCGGCGGCGAAGGCATGGGAATAGCCACCTTCCGGCAGCAGTGCGCTCCAAGCGCTCTCGCCCTCCGCTTGGATCTCGATCCTCCCGCCATCGCGGGCGCTCCCATCTTCGGCCACTTCCGCCTCCATCCACGACCAGATGCTGGCGTGGCCACCGTTGCCGAGCCGGAGCCAATCGCTCTGCAACTCGGCGGCGGTCATGGCCGGCAGCTCGCCGCTCTCGGCGCCGCACAGCCAGGCATGGCCCGCGCCGTCCCCGTGGTGGAACGCCCCGGTCAGCTGCCAAGGATCGGGCCGGGCCAACACCACCGCCCGGT
>DASRJW010000091.1 GCA_035649275.1 Candidatus Krumholzibacteriia bacterium | reverse complement strand
GTCGCCCTCGATGTCGGTGTCGTTGCCCCGCACTCCCGGTGCGGCCATGGTGAGGACGACGTCCTCGTCGAGAGCGTAGGCATCGTTGGCAGCAGTGGGTGCGTCGTTCACGGCGGTGACACCGAGAGCCACGGTGCCCGTGCTCGTGGCACCGCTCGGATCCCGGAGCGTGTAGGTGAAGCCATCGGCGCCGAAGTACTGCGCCGAAGGCGTGTAGGTGAAGCTGCCGTCCGCGGCGAGGACGAGCGTGCCGTGCGCCGGTGAGGTGGCGATGCCGACCGTGAGGACGTCCCCGTCGATGTCGCTGTCGTTGCCGCGCACTCCCGGTGCCGCGACGGTGAGGGTGATGTCCTCGGCGGTGCTGTACGCATCGTTGGCGGCGGCCGGGGCGTCGTTCCGTGGCGTGACGTAGAGCAGGACGGTCTCGCTCGACGAGGCGCCACCCGGATCATGGGCCGTGTAGGTGAAGCTGTCATTGCCGTTGAAGTTCGACGCCGGTGTGAAAGAGAAGCCGCCGTTGCCGTTCAAGACCAGGGTGCCGTGCGCCGGCGGCGTGACGAGCGTGGCGGCCAGGAGGTCTCCGTCGATGTCCGTGTCGTTGCCGAGAACCCCCGGCGCGGCGATGGTCAGCACCACGTCTTCGGCGGTCGCGTATCCATCCATGTCGGCGACCGGAGCGTCGTTCACCGCCGCCACCGTGAACGCCACAGCGCCCGTGTCGGTGGTGTTGGCAGGGTCGCGCACCGTATAGGTGAAGCCGTCGGCACCGTGGAAGTCCGCCGCGGGCGCGTACGTGAAGCTGCCATCGGCGTTGAGCCCTAGGGTGCCGTGCGTGGGCGGCGTGACGACGAGCACGGAAAGGGCGTCGCCGTCCACGTCGGCGTCGTTGGCGAGGACGCCGGGAAGGGGCCGCGTGAGGGGTGCGTCCTCGAGAGTCGTGTAGCTATCGTCGCCAGCCACCGGGGCGTCGTTCACCGCCGTCACCGAAAGCGTCACGCTCCCCGAGACGACTCCGCCCCTGCCGTCGTTGATGGAGTAGACGAAGCCGTCGGCGCCGTTGAAATCGGCGGCCGGCGTGTAGGTGAAGTCGCCGCTTGGGCTGAGCTGCAGCGCGCCGTGCGCAGGAGGGGAGACGACCGCGGCGGCGAGGTCGTCGCCGTCCACGTCGGTGTCGTTGTCCAGGAGACCGGGCGGGCCGACGACGAGAGGGTTGTCTTCGAGAACCACGTAGGTGTCCACGGCGGCCACGGGCAAGTCGTTCACTGGTCGGACGACGAGGGTGACTGTGGCGCTGGCGGCGGTGACCAGGTCTCGGGCCTGGTAGCTGAAGCTGTCGTTCCCGACGTAGTCGCGGGCCGGCGTGTAGGTGAAGCTTCCGTCGGCGGCAAGGGCCAGGGTTCCATGCGTCGGGGGCGCGACGACGGCGGCGGTGAGAGCGTCGCCATCCACGTCGGTGTCGTTGCCGAGAAGACCCGGCACGCCGACCACGAGTGTCTGGTCCTCGTCGAGGCTATGGGTGTCGGCGCTGGCCGCGGGGGCGTCGTTCACTGGGCTCACGGTGAGCGTCGCCGTGCCCGTCTGGGTTCCACCGCGGCCGTCGCTCACGTTGTAGGTGAAGCCGTCGGCGCCATGGAAGTCGGGTGCGGGGTCGTAGTCGAAGCCGCCGTTCGCCGCGAGCGTCACCGTTCCATGGGACGGCGGTGACGAGATCGTGACCGAGAGCGGATCGCCATCCACGTCGGCGTCGTTGCCGAGCACCCCCGGTGCCGTCACGGCGAGGGGTGCGTCCTCGGGGGTGAGGTAGCTGTCGGCAGCGGTCACGGGGGCATCGTTCACCACCCCGACGCTGAGGCTGACAGCGGCCGTGGCGGTGCCGCCGTGTCCGTCGTTCACCTCGTAGGTGAAGGCGTCGAGGCCGCTGAAATTGGCCTGGGGTGTGTAGGTGAAGCCGCCATGGGTGGCGAGCACCAGCGTGCCATGGGTGGGCGGCGTGATCGTCGTCGCGGACAGCACATCGCCGTCGACATCGGTGTCGTTGCCGAGAAGGCCCGGCGCTGGTACGACGAGGGGGACGTCCTCGCTGGTCGCCTGCACGTCGGCGAGCGCGACCGGGGCATCGTTCACCGGCGCCACGGTGAGCGTCACGCTCCCCGAATCGGTACCACCCTTGGCGTCGCGCAGCGTGTAGACGAAGGTGTCGGGCCCGAAGGTGTTGGCCTGGGGCGTGTAGGTGAAGCTTCCGTCCGGGGCGAGGACGAGGGTACCGTGCATGGGGGGTGTGGCGACAGTGGCGCTCAGCGCATCGCCCTCCGGATCGCTGTCGTTCCCCAGGAGACCGGGAGCTGGGACCACCAGGTTCCCGTCCTCGTTCGCGCCGTAGGCATCATCGGTGGCCCGCGGCGGATCTTCGATGGCGCTCACCGAGAGCGTCACGGCGCCCGTGTCGCTACCGCCGTTGCCATCGCTCGCCACATAGAGGAAGGAATCCGGGCCGTTGTAGTCCGCCGCTGGCGTGTAGGTGAAGCTGCCGTTGGCGGCGAGGACGAGGGTGCCGTGGGTGGGGGCTGTGGCCATCGCCGTGGTCAGGGCGTCGCCATCGAGGTCCGTGTCGTTGCTCCTCACTCCCGGGGCGGCGATCACGAGGGAAACGTCCTCGCTCGTGCCGTAGCTCTCGTCGCCGGCCACGGGCACATCGTTCACCGCAGTCACGGTGAGGCTCACCACCGCCGGCTCGAGGCCACCGCGGTTGTCGTCGGCCACGTAGGTAAAGCTGTCCGGGCCGTTGTAGTTCGCCGCCGGTGTGTAGGTGAACCCGCCGGTGGCTGCCAAGGACAGGCTGCCGTGGGTGGTCGAAGCGGTGAGCACGAGGCCCAGGGCGTCGCCGTCGGCATCGCTGTCGTTCCCGAGCACTCCCGGGGCGGCGAGAGTCAAGACGCCGTCCTCGACCACGCTATAGCCGTTGTCCACTGCCACCGGCACGGCGTTGGCGCCCCCGCCTCCCGGCCGCGTCTCGATGACGAGGACCGGGGGCTCGACGCCTTCCTTGGAGCTGTACTCGGCGCTGCTCGTCGAGGCGTTCCGCAACGCGAAGCTGTAGACGCCATCGCCGCGGATGGCCGAGGTGATGTCGAACTCCACCCATTGATTCACGCGCACCGTGCCCGCGGAGCCGAGCGGAGTGCCGGCGATCACCGGCGCGTTCGCCCAGGTGAGGGTCCCTTCGCTCCAGGCCGTCGTAGTGCCGGGGAAGTAGTTGGAAAGGCGGAAGAGCGAGCCGCCATCGATGCTTTCGTTGACACAGAAGAGGCGCAGCTTGGCGCGGTACACCGTCGTGCCCGTGCCGGTGACGCTGAACTTGAGGAAGCTCCGATAGCTAGTGGCATCGGCTTCGACGCGCAGCTTACTGGCGCTCCCCGAGGGCACCGAAGGCGTCGACGAGTTGCCCGTGGCGTCCTCGAGGGGGGACAAGGTGAAGGTGAGCGGCGTGATGTTGAGGGTCACGTTCGTGGTCGAGCTCTGCAAGCTGCCGTCGGAGGCCCGGTAGCTGAAGCCGTCGAGGCCGTAGTAGTTCGACTGCGGCGTGTAGGTGAACGAGCCGTTGGCGTTGAACGACAGGGTGCCATGGCTGGTCGAGCTGATGAGGACGGCGGAGACGGGGGTGCCGTTGGGATCGCCGTCGTTGGCGAGCACGCCCGGTGCGGGCACGGTGAGAGCCTGCTGCATCGGCGTAGAGTACGAGTCCAAGAAGGCGACCGGCGGGTCGTTGGCCGGCGGCGTCGTGCTCACGCTCACGCTGACGAGGTCGGTGGAGACGAGTGGACCGTCCGTGGCGCGCAAGCGCAGGACGTAATCGCCAATCAGGGAGAAGCTGGCGAAGCTCTGCGGTGTCGAGGGGCTGGTGAAGGTGACCGTGCCGGGGCCGCTCACCTTGCTCCAGGTGACCGAAAGCGAGGCCGAACCGGGATCGCCGTCGTCACTCGCCTGGCCGCGCAGCCAGGCTTGCTGCGCCATGCCGATCGCCAGGTCCGGCCCGGCATCGACGCACGGGGCGGCGTTGACCGGCGAGCCGGCGAAGGGCTGGCGGTTGACGGTGAAGACGGGAACCGCATCCGTGCTCACCGTGACCGTGATCGGTGGCTTGTCGCCGCGCTCCACCTGGATGCGCCGCATGCCGGGCACGCCGAAGGGGTTGTCGTCGATCCAGGAGTGACCGTCCCCATGGATGAAGAGCACGGGTTTGCCGAAGGTCACCGCATCGGGGACGAAAGCGTCGAAGAAGAGGTTGGTGCCGCTGCCGGGGCCCGCCTGGGCGAAGAGCACCGCGGCACGGACGAAGGGTCTTTGCTGCACGAGCTGCTGCTCCACCCAGGCGGCGTCGTCCTGCATCAAGGCGTCCGGATTGGAGCCGCCCACGAGATGGAGGCCGATGAAGAGGACGCCGCTCGAGACGAAGGCGAAGTTCTCCGGCCGCGCCGTCTGCCGCCACACCGGGAGTTGGCTGCAAAAGTAGGACTCGAGGTTCAGGAAGCTCGTCGTCCAGAAGCTCCAGGCCTGGGTCGGGTCGTCGCAGTCCTTGGTCTCGTTGTCGCCGGGCAGCATGAAGGCGGGGACCGTGAGCTGCTCGAGGACGTCCGCCACCTGCTGGTAACGGAACTCCTCGCAGGGGGTGCCGCCGGGGAAGATGTCCCCGACATGCACGAGGAATTGGCCCGGACTGTAGAGATTGTGATTGAGGACATGCTGCTGCAGGATCGGAAGTTCGCTCTCGTCGTACGGGACGTCGCCGATGGCGGTAAAAGTGATGGGCTGGGCCTGAAGGAAGCCCGGCAGCACCAGGAGGCAGCAGGCGAGGACGACGGCGGTGAGCCGGGGACGGAGGGAAAGGTGCGCAGTACACGCATCCCCTTCGGTGGGGACGGCGCGAGCGATAGCTGTGTGCAGAGACATCCTCCGAGGCGCCGGGCGCTAGATCGGTGCCGCCAGGCACAGCACCAACCGCGTACGGCCGGGAGCCGCGGAGTGCGATTGGGCGCAGAGTCATGTACGTATGAGCTTACCGCACTGTGGTATGCAGAGAGAAGCAGAAGCGGTGGATGCATTGGAAATGCGCCTTGTGTATCCAGCGCAGCGGTTGTCCATCGTGCAATGGGTGGATTGACCCACGCGCGACGTGGTGGCCATCCGGGCTAGCGGAGCCGAGAAATACGGAGCGACGAGGCGAAACGGCGGAGAGAAAGCGGCGCGGGGCGTGCCGTCGCACACCCCGCTGCCTTCGAACCCGAGCCTCGCGGCTCTCACTTCATGACCACCATCTTGCGGTTGAAGCTCTGGCTTCCCGCCTCGAGGCGGTAGAAGTAGATGCCGCTCGAGACCCGTTCGCCGCTCTCGTTCAGGCCGTCCCAGGTGACCGCCTGATTGCCCCCGGCCTTCCCGGGCCCGTTGATCAGGGTGCGCACCAGGCGGCCGGCGACGTCGTAGATGCGCAGCGCCACCGGGCCGTCGGCGGCCAGATCGAACCGGATCGTGGTGGTGGGGTTGAACGGGTTCGGCACGTTCTGGTGCAGCGCCGTCTGCCGCGGCACGGCGATCTCGTCCGACCCGGGCACATCGGTCGTGCTCGGCGACTGCAGGCACGCCGGCGGCAGGGCGCAGTTGAGGACCTTCTGCAGCAGCACCTGCTCGGGCGACGTTCCCGTGGGCGGATTGCCGGGTTTACGCGCGAAATCGAACCACGGATGGGATTGCAGGATCGTGTTCCACGATTGGGCCGCATTGGCGCGCATGACGATGGCGCCTGCATTGACCGCCTGCCCCGTGCGCGGATCGCGGTAGGAGTGCGTCACCACACCGGTGCCCGACACGCCCAGCGCGTCGTAGTCGCGGGAGACCGGGCAGCCGCCATCGAGGCGCCACTCGTCGCCGGTGAAAGCCGTGACGCAACCCTCGGAGTTGGTGAAGGACGCCTGCCCCCGTACCAGCGGGTAGGGATCGGCGTTCTGCGCCGTGGCGTTCATGACCACCGCCATGTCGGTGGCGTAGAGCGGGGCGGTCGGCCGCTCCTCCAGGGCGTTCGCGCCCAGCACCCAGAGGGTGCCGAAGCCGGCGGTGCTGGCGGGGACCTGGTTCAGCCAGCTGCGGAACCAGCCCGCCTGGTCCACCTTCTGCGCATCCAAGTCGCTGCCATCGGGCATGAGCCATCCGGTCGGGCCGGAGTTGCCCAGGTCGTAGACGATGAGGTTATAGCCCTGCGCTTGCTGGACCCGCCCCCGCCCGCCGAGCTGGTTGTTGGTGTTCCCGAGCCCGGTGTGGTCATAGACGTCGTAGTGACCCTGATAGCCCAGGCGGTCGAGGTTGTACATGAAAGAGGTGCGGTTCACCACGCCGCCCCGGCGGCGTGAGTTCACCATCTGGGCGTACAGGATGCAGTTTCGTTGCGTCGAGGCCGTCAGTTCCGCCGGCGTCGGGTCGAGGTCGCCGTGCGGATCGGCGGCGATGCGGTTCAGGTAGGACTGCGACCAGTTGATGGCCGGGAGGAAGCTGACCTCGAGCATGCCGCCGGTGGCCTGGTTGGCCTCCGCCACCGACGCCGGCACGCTGGTCAGGCCGGCGGGATCCGAGCTCACGCCGCCGAGGGCGTCCTGGGCCAGCCAGAGGTAGTGGAGCTGGTCGCCGCCGCGGAAGTAGGTGTCGTCGAGATCGACGAAGAAGAAGCCGTCGAGGGCGGCGCCATTGCTGCTGCGCACCGTGTCCACGGTCACGGAGAAGAAGCCGTTGGGGCCGACGGTCCACGGCGCCGGCGCCTTGCCCGCGTGCGGGCCGCTGGTGATGGCGCCATACCACTGCACGCTGGTGATGCCCCCGGCGTTGCGTGCATCCGTCACCTCGACGCTCACCGAGTCCCCGGTGATGAGGTTCGGGCTGGTGTTGTTGATCCCCAACTCTGTGCCGATGGAGAAGGCCGCCGTCCCGAAGCGGTCCGTGCTGGGACGGAAGTGCTCTCCCGTGCCCGGGGTGACATCAGGGTGCGGCTCGGTGGGGAAGCAGTCCTGCGCCTGCGAGCGCGCGTCGATGCCTTCGTTGATCACCGGTCCGCCCAGAATCCGGCGGCCGATGCGGGTGTTGTCGATGTACGGCCCCGGGCCGGGGACGAAAGTCGCCGGTGGCGGCACGCCCACGAGCCACTGCCAATCGGAGGTGCGGTGCCGCACTTGGATGCTTTGCGCGTTGGGCGGGAACTCCGGAGTCATGTCGAAGTTGAGCGTGACCCAACCGAAGAAGGAGAGGGAGTTCCACTGCGAAGCGTGGCCCCAGCCGCTGATGCAGTTCTGCCCGCTCACGGTGCTCTGGGCCCGGACCGACCAGTTCTGCACGATGCGGCTCTGGGAGAAGAAGTTGCCGGGGAAGCGACGGAAGCGCAGCACCGTGCCCGTCGCCGTCGGCGTCGAGGCCAGGCTCACCCATGGGCTGACGATGGTGTTGTCGAGCCAGTTGCGGATGACATAGCCATCAGGCGCGAAGGCCATGCTCGGATCGTTGGCCAGGGTGGGGGTGATGTGATCCGTCCATAGCCAGGCGCAGGACTTGTTCTCGGTGCAGAAGTCGTTGTCGGTGACGTGCTGGAAGATCCGGGCCCACTGGCCGAAGGGCTTGCTGTCCTGGATATTGAGGAAGGAAACGCGGGGGTTCAGCGTGCCCTCGAAACCTTCGGTCACCGGGTTCGTGACCCCGACGAGGGTGATGTTGTCCACCACCAAGGCCCTGCCCAGAGAAGAGGGCTGCAAGCCATCGCAGGGTGAGTAGCCGCCGTCGGAGAAGAAGGCCAGGTAGACGCAGTGGGTGCCGGGGCCGTAGCTCGGCACCGTCACCGAGTCCACGACGCCGCCGGTGTCGTAGCCCGAGGCGGAGTGCTGGACGGTGCGGTAGGCGGCTGCGTTGGCGCTCGGATCGGTAGCGAAGTTGACGCGGCTGAAGGAACCACAGAGAGAATCGGTCTCGACCTGCAGGAAGTCGAAGCCGCCCTCCGAATCCAGGAGATAGTTGAAGGACACGAAGCCAGAGCCGGAATAAGTGATGCGGATGGCCTGATACCAGTCGTTGTCGTAGCCCGCCGGTTCGGCACAACAGAGGTTGTTCACATAGCCGAGCCCCGCGGCGTTGCCAGTGATTCCGCCGACGCCGGTGAAGGCGCTGTTCACGGTCCAGTAATGGATGCCATCGTTGAGAATATGGTTGTCGACTCGGGTCCAGCCGGCGTCGACGCAGGGGAAGCCGCCTTCGAAGTCCCAGTCGGCGATCCACACTGTGTCCGACAGCGCTTTGGAAGGTGCAGGCTCGGTACCCTCGATGTCCCCGAGGATGTCCACGTAGGGAGTCGGATCAGCCACCTGGTGACGCTGGCCGGTGGGACGGGCCGCGGCGACACTGGCGAGCAAAAGGACCATCCCGACGCAGGCGCAAGAGACACGAGTGTATCTCTGCAGCATGTTGGAACCCCCTAACGACGTGTGACGATGGGTGGAATGGCGAGTACCGCAGGGGTCGAGCCCTCCCAGCGACCCGAGGGATGCCCTTTTAGAGCGGAGAAAGACCCGGACACGCCGCGGTGGGCGGTGAGGCGCCGGGCAACTGTCAAACTTGGCATGGGAATTTTACCAGTGGGGCGAGGGACGGTCAAGGAAGCCGTCTGGAGGCCATTCCCACTGCTGGTGCAGGATTTCGCTCGTCTCCGTGGAACTACGGAGGCTTGCCCGAGCCGCCCGGCGCCCTTGCCTCGGCCGGCCGTCCACCCTATAGTCGCCTGTGGAAACTTGATAGGAATCGATGGTGGTTCCGGAGCCGGCCCCTCGGGGGCGGGCCGGACCGACAGGAAGGTGGAGGAGGTCCCCTAATGCCCTACGATCCGGTTCTCGTGCAACCCATGCGTGAGGAGCTGACGCGCATCGGCGTGCGCGAGTTGCGCACGTCGCAAGACGTGGACGCGTTCATGAACGAGAAGAGCGGCACCACCTTGCTGGTGGTCAACTCCGTCTGCGGCTGCGCCGCCGGTCAAGCACGGCCGGGAGTGCGGCTGGCGTTGCAGAACGAGGTCAAGCCCGACCGGGTGGCTACGGTTTTCGCCGGCCAGGATCTGGAGGCGACGGCGCGGGTCCGCAGCTTCTTCGCCCAGTTTCCGCCCAGCAGCCCGTCCCTGGCGCTGTTCAAGGACGGCGAGGTAGTGCACTTCGTGCCGCGCCACGCCATCGAGGGGCGCGATGCCATGAGCCTGGCCAACGACCTGGTGGCGGCGTTTCACAAGTATTGCAAGACCACCGCGGCGCGCTGACGATGGGTACGTTCCATCACGACAAGGGCCCGCTGCACGGCATCACCGTGGTCGTGGACACCCAAGGACCGCGGGTGTACGTCGGCCGCTGCGACACGCAGGAGAATGGCGGCATCGTTCTCCTGGACGTGGACGTGCACGAGGAGGGCGAGGGCGGGCGCAGCAAGGAAGACTATCTGCGCCAGGTCGCCCGTGTGGGCCACTGGAAGAAACACGCCCGCGTGGTTCTCGAAGCCCCGCAGATCGTCTCGGTGCGCCGCCTCGGGGAGATTTCCCCGGACTGATCTCTACGGCTGCCGTCACCGGTCCGAGGAGCGAGCGCCCCAAGGCCGGCGACGCTTCCAAGCTCAAGACGCAACAGGCGGCACAACGCAGCGCCGCCTGTTGGACCCCCGACCGTCTCCACCCGACGTCCAAGAACACTCAGGGCATTCCGGAACGAGCCCGGTTCTTCCGCCCCGTGTAGACCAACCAAGCGCCGAGTCCGATGAGGCCGAGGGGCCACCACTCCTCGAGCCAGTACATGTCCATGTCGAAGCGGGTGTGCAGGAGGATGAGCACGCCGAGGCCGACGAGGAAGATGCCCCCTGCCATCGAGCCCCGGTTGCGTGGCAACTCCAGCTCCGGCATCTGGCCTCCCGAATCGAGCGCCAGGTTGTAGAGGGAAGCACGCCGGGCCCCGTCCACGATGTTGTAGAGGATGAAGAAAGCCAGGGAGAGGCCGAACAACGGTTCGAGACCGCCAGCACCCTTGGAGAGGATGGTGACCAGGGAGGCGAAGATCAGGATGTGGGTGAACCCGAGCTGGTAGTAACCGACATAGATGTGGCCCAGCCCCGGGAAAGCCGACATGATCGTGGCCAGCGCCACGTTCTTCCGCCGCGGGTCGTTCGTTGGAATCCAGCGTCCTGCCGGCGGCTTGGTCTCCTGGTTCGCGGTCGGGCGTTCCGTTCGCCGTTCCTCCTGGCCGCTCCCCGTGCCCTCGTTCTCCATCCCGTTCATGACGAACACCTCCTGGTGTAGGGCCTCGCGTTCCTCGAAACAGCGTGACCGTGGTGCAGACGTGAGAGAGCGGTCGCGCTGCCGCAACTCCCGGGCTTCATCGTGGATCCTCCGGCGTCGATCCCCCTGCTGGCGCCGCGGCAGGCACCGAGCTGCCCGCCCACAGCCGGCGCAGATCCCCGCCCAGCTCGTGCAGGGCTTGAGAAAAGCGCGGGAAGTTGCGGCTCTCGATGCCAGCCCGCGCCTCCGACAGGTCGGCACGCACGACGCCCCAGGCCGTCGTGCCGTGCTCGTCGGTGAGGGCGCGACCCTTGGCCGCGAGAGCTGTCTCGATCCTGCCGGCCGTTCCTGCCCAAGCGCGGTGCGCGGTGCTTTGCAGCGCCGGGCCCACGCGCGAGGTCGCAGCGATGAGGAGGCCGCCGCCATCCAGGCGGATGGCTGCGAGGGCCTGTTGTGGCAGCGGCCGGAAGGGCGAGAAGGGCAGCGCGCAGAGCAGCATGAGGAGGAAGCAGGCGGCGGTGGCGAACTCGAGAGCGAAACGCGGGCGCTGCAGCAAGTGCTGCCAGGTGTCGAGCCAGCGCGTGCCCACCGCCGTGCGTCGCCGCTGCAGCGCCTGCGTCGAAGCCAGTACTTGGGTGGTGAACTCGGGCCCCGGCTCGGTCTCCGCCAGAGAGGGGAGCTCGAGCCGCAGCGTCGCGACAGCCGCCGCGAGGGCGGCGCAGCCCGAGCAGTGCTGCAAATGCATTGCGATCAGCCCGGCGTCGTCCGGTGAAAGCGCGCCGTCCACCCAGCCCGGCAGCGACTCCTGCGCCCGACCACACGGAGCGCCGGAGGTCCGCTCCAACAAAATGGAGACGAAGGCGTCCGTCGGCGCGTCGCGCCCCGGGACGGTCTCTTCCTGGAACGACGCCCACAGGCGGTCGCATCGTTCGCAGCCCGCACGGTGCTGCTCCAGCAGAGCGCGCTCCGGGGGGTCGAGCGCACCGGCGAGTAGCGCCTCCAACCGCTGTTCGAAGTGAGCGCAATCCATGCTCACAACCTCACCTTCACTGCGCCCCGTCGCGGCCGTACTGGCCGCCGGAGAGCGCCAACACCTTCCGCGCCAGCTCCACGCGGGCTCGATTCGCCCGCGACTTCACGGTCCCCTCCGGGACGTTGAGGAGGCGCGCAGTCTCTTCCACCGAGAGGCCCTGGATTTCGCGCAACAGGAGGACCTCGCGGCTGAGCTCGCCCAGTGCCTGCAGCGCCAGGTGCAGCAGGCGACGCCGGCTCTTGGCGTGCCAGGCCTCGTCCGGCGCCGGCTCGCTGGTCGCGAGCAGCGGCGCTTCCTCCGCCGGCACGTCGCGCCCCGGCGGCCGGGCCTGACGCCGGCGCAGATGATCGATGCAGGCGTTGCGGGAGATGCGGATCATCCAGGGCAGGAAGTGCGCGGCGTCGTCGCAGCGCCCCAGGTTCCGGTAGATGCGGATGAAGATCTCCTGCGCCACGTCGCGCGCCTCCTCGGCGTTGCCCACGTAGTGGAGCGCCAGGGCGTAAACGCGGGACTGGTGTTGCCGCACCAGCGCTTCCCAGGCGAGTTCGTCGCCGTCCCGGCAGCGCTGGAGGAGCGTCGTCAGATCCATCCGGCCACCTTGCGCCCCCGGAGAACCGCCCCGTCCGCGCCGAGCGCCGTCCGGCGCCCGCTCTGACCAGGAGACGCACCGAGGGGGGCTGGGGTTCGCCCCCCCGAGGCCGAGGCTCCTGGCCGCGAGTCTAGCAAGGGCATGTTCGAGAGGCGCTCGGGGGAAAGAGACGCGAGGCCGCCAGGGGGGTCTGACGGCCTCGCGGGGAGTGCAACGAGCTCCTGGAGCCTGCACCGCCGCTCGCCGGTCCAGGAGCACTGCGACCGGCGAGCCTGGCGGCACCGGCTCAGCCGCGTGGAGCGTTGCGCTCCGACTTGAGCACGAGGATCTGCTTGCCGTTGCCGCGGCGCACCGCGAGCCGGGCCCCGCTGTCGAGGTCCGCCTTGGCGATGGCAGCGTCGAAGGCTTCCACCGTCGCCACCTGCTTGCCCTGCACGGACAGGATGATGTCACCCTCGCGCAGGCCCGCCTTGCTCGCCGCGCTCAGCGGTTCCACCTCGGTGACCAGGACGCCGTCGGTCTCCTCTTCCAGACCCGCGCGGCGCGCCCGCTCCGGGGTGAGCGTGCGGACGGAGAGTCCGAGATCCAGGGACGCCGGCTCGGCGTGCGGGCGCTCGCTCTCGGCGCTCTCCTGTTCGTCCACCTTGACGCGCAGCGTCTTGTTGCGGCCGTCCCGCCACACCTCGACCTCGGCGCTGGTGCCGGGGCGCGTCGCCGCCACCAAGGTGCGCAGCTCGGTCACGTTGCCGACCTTCTTGCCGCCGAAGCGGGTGATGATGTCCTCGTCTTGCATGCCGGCTTGCGACGCCGGAGTCCGAGGCATCACCTGGCTCACCAGGACCCCGTCCGTGCCTTCGTAGCGGAAGGACTTGGCCAGGTCCTCGTCGAGGTTCTGGATCTGCACGCCCAGCCAGCCGCGAACCACGCGGCCTTCCTGGATGAGGCTGGTCATGATCGTCTTCGCCATGTTCATGGGGATGGCGAAACCGATGCCCATGTAACCGCCGGTTTGGGTGTAGATGGCGGTATTGATGCCCACCACCTCACCGCGCAGGTTCACCAGGGGACCGCCGCTGTTGCCGGGGTTGATCGCCGCGTCGGTCTGGATGAAGTCGGTGTAGTCGGCGACGCCCACGTCGTTCCGCCCCTTGGCGCTGACGATGCCGGCGCTGATGGAGGCGGTCAGGCCGAAAGGATTGCCCGCCGCCAGCACCCACTCGCCGATCTTGAGCGCTTCCGAATCGCCGAGCTTGGCGGGTTGCAGGTTCTTGGCATCGATCCGCAGCACTGCCAGGTCCGTCTTCGGATCGGTGCCGACGACCTTGGCGGTGAACTTGGTTTCGTCGGCGAGCTGCACCGTCACCTCGTCGGCGCCATCCACCACGTGGTTGTTGGTGAGGATGGTGCCGTCCGAGCCGATGATGACGCCGGTGCCGAGGCCGCGGGCCTCGAAGTCCCGCCCGGGGCCGAAGAAGCGCTGGTACCAATCGTCGCCGAAGAACTCGCGGAAGGGCATGTCGCCCATCTGACCCTGGCGGTTGTGCACCCGCTTCGTCGAGTTGATGCTCACCACGGAGGGGCGAATCGTCGAGGCGACTTGTTCGAAGGCGAGGGACAAGTTCTGCGCCGCGTCGAGGGCCTCCTGCGTCCGGCTCGCGGTGGGGGCCGGATCGGCATGGACTCCGCTCGTGGAGCGCGACCAAAAGACTGTGCTGGCGCCCAGGGCGAGAAGGGCGCTCAAGGCGCCGACCGCTCCGAGGCCCAACCAGCGACGTGCACGGCTCATGGGGATTCCTCCTGGTGGACGCCGGTCGCCTGGACCGGGACGGGCCTCAAGGGTCCATCTGGAAGGATGATTACCCGGAAATGGCTCCTCCGGTTCCGGCCGATTCCGGCAACGACCTAGCTCTGCCATACTCGTGCCTGGCCGGCGTCGCTCGGCGCTCGGCCGCCCCACGAGGAGGACCGTGCGGTACTGGTTGCTCAAGGCCGATCCTGGCGCCTACGGCTTCGCCGACCTCGAGCGCGAGCGGCGTGCGGTCTGGGACGGCGTCTCCAACCCGGTAGCGCTCAAGAACATGCGCGAAGTCCGCAAGGGCGACGCCGCGCTCGTCTACCACACCGGCGACGAGAAAGCCGTCGTCGGTCTGGCGCGGGTCGTTTCCGATCCCTCGCCCGATCCGGCGAACGCGCGTCTCGTTGTCTTCGCCCTCGAGCCGGTGAAACGCCTGGCGAGTCCCGTGTCGCTCGCCGCGGTGAAAGCAGACCCTCGTTTCCAAGACTTCCCGCTGGTGCGCCAACCCCGGCTCTCGGTGCTGCCGGTGCCTCCCGATCTCTGGAAGCTCCTCATGAGAATGGCGGGGGAGAAGGTCTGATCTCCTGCGGCGCGCGCAAGAAAAAGGGGTGGAGGCGCCACGGCCTCCACCCCGCATCGACACCGCAGGTGCTTCGCTCTCAGCTCTCGACCTTGGCGAACTTCTCCGCCGGGATCGGCTCGGTGATGGAGACCTTCGAGGTCGCCGCTTCCAGGAACGGCTGGCCGTCCTGCAGGATCACCGTCTTTTGCGGTAGCTTGATCCCGCCCACGGCCTTGTACTCGCTCAGGAACATCTGCGCCTCCACCGGGTTGCCCTGGAAGCTCTTGCTGCGGTAGTCCAACTTCACGACGAGATGGGTGCTCTTGTTTACGTAGGCCTTGAACTGCTTGCCGCCCCGTGGCGGGGTGAGCAGAATCACCTCGGTCGCCGCCCCCTGCACCTCGCTGTCCTCCAGGTACTGGGGCTTGTAGCTCTCGTAGTCGCGCAGGAAAGCCACGAGCTCCCGCGCCAGATTGTCCTCGAAATCCTGCATCTCCGCTTCGTCCAGCGTCTTCGTCTGCCCCATGCCCTTGCGGAAACCGGCCTTCTGCTCGCGGTTGTAGACCTGCACCATCGTCTGTCCCATGACCTCGATCTCGAGGCGCACGTTGCCGGGGTACTGGACGAAGCGGTTCGACTTCGCCTGCATCTTGTTGCCCATGACGCTGAGCTGCAGGTCTTGGGACTCGGTCAGGTTGTTGACCTTGGCCAGCAGCTCGACACCGCCCGTGGCTTTGGCGGCCTGGGCCAGCACCTCTTTGCCTTTCTGCAGCGTCGCCGGCGTGGCGGCGGGGAAGGCGGCCACCTTGGGCTCCGGGATGGTGATGTCGATCGTGTTCACCTTGCCCAGGCCATCGAGGGCTTCGTCGAAGTCGGCGGGCTTGCCCACCACCAGCAGGGCGAAGTTCTCCGGCTGCAGGAAGCTGTTGGCGACCCGTTGCACGTCGGCGACCGTGACCTTCGCCACTTCCTGGGGGAAGCGTTCGAGGAAGTCCGGCGGATAGCCCCAACGGGCGTAGTTCATCTGCCGGGTGACGATGCCCCCCTTGTCGGCGAAGTTGAAGACGTAGGAGTTGAGCAAGCCGTCCTTGGCGCGCTTCAGCTCGGCGTCGGTGACCGGCGTGTTCTTCATCCGCTTCACTTCCTCGATGCAGGCGCGGGCGGCTTTCACCGTGGTCTCCGACTTGGTGCCACAGACGACGCGGAACATGCCGGGGTAAGCGAGCTCGGCGCCGAGTTGGCTGCCGACGCGATAGGCCAGACCCTGTCGGGAGCGCACCTCGTTGAAGAGGCGCGAACCGAGGCCGCCGCCCAGGAGCTCGTTCATCACCAGCAGCGGATAGTAGTCTGGGTTGTCCGCCTTGATGCCCTTGTGACCGAGGCGGATGTTGGACTGAGTGACGCTCTCCTTGGCCACCAGATTCACCGAGGCGTGCACCTCCGGGGTCGCCGGAATGGGAGGTTGCTGCACTGTGACCTTGGGCCAAGCCCCGAGCAGGCGCTGCACGGTGGCGACGATCTCGTCCTTGTTGAAGTCGCCCCAGAGGGCCAAGGACGCATCGCCCGGGTGGTACCACTTCTTGTGGAAGGCGAGCAGGTCGTCGCGGCCGATGCGCGCCAGGTGTTCGTACTCCATTTGTGCCGCGAACGGGTGGTCGGCGCCCCAGAGGATCTTCTGGAACTCGCGGTCTGCGATCGAGCTGGGGTCGTCGTTGCGCCGCGCGATGCCGGAACGGGCCTGCGTCAGCGCCAGCTGCAGCTTGTCCTCGGGATAAGCCGGTTCGAGAAGCAGATCACGGACGATCTCGAGGACGCGCTCGCTGTCCTCCACCAGGGCGTTGACGCTGATCTCCGTGGTGAGATTCCCGGTGGAGGTCTCGATGGAGGCGCCACGGCTCTCGAGCCACTCGTCCAGGGCGTCACCGGCGAGGGATTTCGTGCCGCCGGAACGCAGCACCTCGGCGGTGATACCCGGAAGGCCGCGCTGCTCCGCCGGGGCGTAGGCCTCGCCGGCGCGGAGCACCAGGGTCATGCGGAAGAGGGGCAGATCGTGGTCCTCCAGCACGAAGAGCTGGATGCCATTGTCCAGCGCCTGCCGTTGCACCGCCGGCGGCTGGATGGGGTGGAGCGTGGGGGACTTGATCTTCTCCCACTTCTTGGCGGCGGCGAGGCCTGGCAGGAGCAGGAGCCCCGCGAGCGCTGCCAGGAAGAATCGTCTGGTATTCATGTGCGCTGCTCTCCTCGTCATGTCACTGCCCCTTGCTTTCGCCACTCTGCGCCCGCCGCTCCTCGGTGACCATGGAGCCGATGGTGGCGTTCTTGCGCTGCATGTACTTGCGCGCCATCGCCTGCACGTCCTCCCGCGTCACCGCTTCGATGCGGCCGACCTCGGCGAAGAGATCCTTCCAGCTGCCGCGCAGCGTCTCGTAGGCGGCCAGCTGTGCCGCCAGGCCCGAGTTGTCCTCGATGCCGCGGATGAACTCGGCACGCACCTCGGTCTTGACGCGGGCGAGCTCGTCCGGATCCACCAGGTCGTTCTGCAGGCGTTGGACCTCTTCCCAGCAGGTCTTCTCGATCTCGTCCGGTGTGTGCCCGGAGTTCGGGATGGCGAAGATGATCACCAAGCTGGGGTACTTGTTGCCCGGGAACTCCGGGAAAGCGCCGGCGAAGAGCGCGGTTTTCTCCTTCTTCACCATGCGCGCGTAGAGGCGCGACGTGCGTCCCTGGCCCAGGACGCGGCAGAGCACGGCGATGGCTGGATCGTCCGGGGAGGTCGTGCTCGGGCGGTGGAAGCCGATGGCGAAGATCGGCTGGGTATCCCCCTGGAGCACGAAGCGGCGCTCACCGTTCTGCTCCGGTTCGGCGGTGTGCACTGGCGGCGGGTCGCCACGGCGGGGGATGCTGGCGAAGTACTTCTCCGCCAGCTTCTGCACCTCTGCCGGATCCACATCACCCACCAGGGCGATGACGACGTTCTGCGGCGTGTAATAGGTGTCGAAGAACCACTCCGCCGCATCGAGCCGCAGGTTGTCCAGGTCGGACCGGTGGCCGATGCCTAGGTTCTTGTAGGGGTGGGCCCGATACGCGACGCCCACCATCTCCTCGATGAACTGGCCGAAGGGCTGCGAATCCACCCGCATGTTGCGTTCCTCGATGACCACGTCCCGCTCCTTGTAGTACTCGCGGAACACGGGCTTGGTGAAGCGCGCCGACTCGAGGTAGGCCCACAGCTCCAGCTTGTTCGAGGGCAGGCTGTAGTAATAGTAGGTGCCGTCGGAGGCGGTGCTGGCGTTGAGCCCCACGCCTCCCGCCTGATCGATGATCTGGCTGAACTCGTTGGACTCGATGTACTGATCCGCCTGCTGCTGGAGCGACTGGATCTCCTGCTCGAGCTGCTTGACGCGCTCCGGGTTCGTGGCCATGCCCTTGGCGCGCTCGGCGTAGAGCTGCATGAACAGGGCATCGATCTTCTCGATCAGCTTCGCTTCCTTGCCATAGTCCTTGGTGCCGATCTCGTCGGTGCCCTTGAAGGCCATGTGCTCGAACATGTGCGCGAGACCGGTCTGCCCGACCGGTTCGTTCACCGAACCGGCGTTGACGTGGGTCATGAAGCTGAAGACCGGGACGTCGTGGCGTTCCAGCACCAGGAAACGCAAGCCGTTCTCCAGGGTGAACTCGTGGACCTTGGACTGGAGCGCGCTCGGGTCCCAATCGGCGGACGAGCGGCCGGCAACGGCCGGGCTGCCCGCGGCGAGGCAGGCCGCAGCCAGCGCCAGAGCCAGGACCAGCCGCCAGCGCCTGCGAGCCGGGGCCGCAGTACTGCGAGCAGAGTGCATCGTGAACTCCTTGGGTTCGAACTTCCGCGCCGCGCCGGCGCACACCGAGGGCCGGACTGCCGGTGAAACGACTCCGGGCACTCAGGTGCGTCCAGGAGGCGCCCATGGTAGCGCACCGCCAGGCTCGGCAGGGGCTCGAGGGAACTCGTCGAGGCCGGTCAGAGGCACCGCAGTGGTCCCCCGGTTCAGCCGCAAGACATTGATATCATGTCTCTTGCCGGAGAACCCGAGGAACCTCACCGAGGCCGCGAGCAAAGGGTCCCCACTGCTCTTACGAAAGCTCGGGCGGCCGAGGTTCTTCTGGTCGGGCAGAAGCCGTGCTTCTCGCTAGAATGACCGCGGGAGCTTGGTATCGGCAGCGCCGCTGCCGGGCCCTGGTCCGGAGGCGGGAAGTCCGCCGCGGGGATGTTCGCCGCTGGTTAGGTGTAAAGGATCCTTCGGAGCGCGGAAGGCGCACCGGAGTCGCCTTTGGTCCCGCTCGCACCGCATCGGGAGGAACATGGCAGGTCGCGGACGTTCCTGGATTCTCGCCGGCAGCTGCGCCGCGCTCCTCTTCGGCGCGCCGCCGGTGGCTGCGACACCGCCGGCGCCCGCGGGCAAGACGCTGGAGGAAGCCACCGCAGAGGACGGCCTGTACGCCGTGTTCGAGACCTCTCTGGGGACGTTCGCCTGCGCCCTCGAATTCGCCAAGACGCCGATCACGGTGGGGAACTTCGTGGGGCTGGCGGAGGGGCGCATCCAGTTCCTCGATCCGCGCACGCAGGAGTGGGTGAGCCGTCCCTACTACGACGGCCTCAAGTTCCACCGGGTGGTGAAGGAATTCGTCATCCAAGGTGGTGATCCCCTCGGCGACGGCACCGGGGGGCCGGGCTACGCTTTCATCGACGAATGCAGACCCGACCTGCGACACGATCGGCCGGGAATCCTCTCCATGGCCAACTCGGGCCCGAGCACGAATGGCAGCCAGTTCTTCATCACCCTCGCCAAGCTGTCTTACCTGGATGGGCGGCACACGGTGTTCGGCCACGTGGTGCAGGGCTACGACGTCATCGAACGCATTGCCAGCCAGCCGATGACCGGGCCCGATGGTTCTACGCCGGTGGTGGACGTGGTGCTGCGCAAGGTGACCGTGCTGCGGCGCGGGGCGGCGGCGACGAAGTTCGATCCCGTGGCCGCCTTCGAGCGGCAGGACGAGATCATGGCCGAGCGCGAGCTGGAACGGCAGGCGAAGGCGGAGAAATTCCGCCTCGACCTGGACAAGGAGATGGACAAGGCGGAGGTGACCAGCACCGGGGTGCGCTACATCGTGCGTGCCCCGGGTCAAGGAGAGCCGCCGGGAGGTGGGGAGCTCGTCCTGGTGCACTACGCGGGCTATCTCGAGGATGGCACCAAGTTCGACTCGAGTTACGACCGCAACCAACCGTTTCGTTTCGCCGTGGGCCAAGGGCACGTCATCAAGGGGCTGGACGAGATGTACCGCGCCATGCGGCCCGGCGAGAAGCGGCGGGTGATCGTGCCGGCGGCTCTCGCCTACGGCGATCACGGCGCCAAGCGCTTCGGCATCCCGCCCAACGCCAACCTGGTCTTCGACCTCGAGCTCCTCGAGATCCTGCGGCACTGAGCTCGTGACCCCGACACCGCCTTTGCCGACGCTGAGGAGCCGCCGGTTGCCGCGGGCGCGCCGCAACCCCGAGGTGCCATGGGGGAGGTGAGGCGGCTCCGGTGCGGCGGCTCCAGGGCACACCTCCGTAGCTTCCGTGCTTCCAGGGTCGGGTGGTTCCCGACGGCGTTACATTTATTTTGCGTGTCTGGGGGCACTACGACGCTGGCTGCGGGACTATCATGGGGTGCCTCTCCCCGGACTTGGCAGCGCGCGCCGCGCCGCCTCGAGACGGTCGCCTCAAACAGGAGGATTCGGAACCGTGCGTACTCTCAAGGTCACTGCTCTCGTGCTCTGCATCTTCGCCTTCGCAGCCTCGGCTGCTTTCGCCGGCGGCTCCGCCTGCAGCGCCTCGAAGCAGGTCCAAGCGAATTCGGACAATGCCTGCCTCTCCACGGTGTTCGCCGGCGCCGGCAACCACTGCTCCGCCAGCAAGGCCAAGCTCGCCGCACTCGTCGACATCGAAGCCACCCGGCTGCCCTCCGGCGCTCTCGTCGTCATGTACAAGGGCAAGACCGAAGACGCCGTGCACTACCTGCAGGCTGCAGCGACGGGCTCGGTCAGCAACTTCTGCTGCCCTCTGACCCGTGAGCTCGCGGCGAAGCCGAACGCCAAGGTGGAAATCGCCAAGATCGCCCAGGGAGCGATCATCGTGGTCAACTCCCCGGAGAAGACGCTCGTGGACCAGTACGAGCAGTCCTTCGTGACCCTGGCCTCGGCCTCGCACTGAGCTAAAGTGGTCCGATTCCGTAAGGCGCGAGACCTCCGGCTACGGTCGGGGGTCTCGCTTTTTGTGCGGGCTCGGGGAGCCAAGGTGCTGCCGCTGCTGGCGGCGTTCGGCCTCACGGCGGCGCCCTCCGGCGCCGCCCCGGGGGACAGCGAGCTGCCTCTCGTCCGGATGGTGCGCGCCTTCCCGGCCCTCGAGTTCGAGCGTCCGGTGTTCCTCACCCAGGCCGGCGACGGCCGCATGTTCGTGGTGGAGCAAGGCGGCCGCATCCTCGTCTTCCCCGACGACCCACGCGTGTCGCAAGCAACGGTCTACCTCGATCTCCGTGACCGGGTGCGCACCGAGCACAATGAAGAGGGACTCCTCGCCCTGGCTTTCCACCCGCGCTTCGCGAGCAACGGTTGGTTCTTCGTCTTCTACAGCGCTTCTGGACCGCGCCGCGGCGTGCTGTCGCGCTTCCGTGCCGATCCCGAGCACCCGGAACGGGCGCTGCGGGCCTCGGAAACCGTGCTCCTCGAGGCCCCCAAGCACTGGGGCAACCACAACGGTGCGACGCTCCTCTTCGGCCCTGACGGGAGTCTTTATCTCAGCCTCGGCGACGGTGGCTCCGCCGGCGATCCCTTCAATGCGGCGCAGAATCTCGGTTCCCTCCTCGGCAAGATTCTCCGGCTCGATGTGGATCACGAAGCCGGCGGGCGGCCTTACGCCATCCCGGCGGACAATCCTTTCGCCGACGTGCCGGGAGCGCGCCCGGAGATCTGGGCCTATGGCTTGCGCAACGTCTGGCGCATGAGCTTCGACCGTGCCAGCGGGGAACTGTGGGCCGGCGACGTGGGGCAGAACCGTTGGGAAGAGATCGACCGCATCGTCCGCGGCGGCAACTATGGCTGGCGGCTCCGCGAGGGTCGCCACGAGTTCAAGAGCGGCCGGGCGACCGTACCGCTCATCGATCCGGTGCTGGAGTACGGCCGGGAGCAGGGCGCCTGCGTCGTCGGCGGCTACGTCTACCGCGGGACGCGCCTGCGGCGCCTCGTCGGCGCCTATGTGTACGCCGACTATGTGACCGGCAACGTCTGGGCGCTGCGGGCGCAGGGCGACTCCGTGCTGGCGCAGCGCCGGATCCTGGCGCAGCCGCGCAACATCGCCTCCTTCGGCGAGGGCGCCGACGGCGAGCTGTACCTTTGTGCCTTCGACGGCCGTATTTACCGGCTCGAGGAGGAGAGCGGGCAATGAATCCCATTGCAGCGCCTCTCGCCCGCGCCTAGCATGACGGCGCCCACCCCGTGCCGCCGCGCCGGGACGTCAGGTTCGTTCGCAGCCCGGGAGGCCCCCATGGCCAAAATGCACGAAGTCGATTACAAGATCTTCGGCGACGACATGCAGTTCGTGGAGATCGAGCTCGATCCGCAGGAAGCCGTGGTGGCCGAGGCCGGGAGCATGATGTACATGCAGGACGGCATCGAGATGGACACCATCTTCGGCGAGGGCAGCCAGAGCCAGGGCTTCCTCGGAGCCCTGATCGGCGCCGGCAAGCGGGTGCTCACCGGCGAGTCGCTGTTCATGACCGTGTTCCACAACGATTCCAACGGCAAGCGCTCGCTGGCTTTCGCCTCCCCCATCCCGGGCAAGATCGTGGCCCTGCACCTGGCGGAGCTCGGCGGTGAGATGATCACCCAGAAGGACGCATTCTTGGCGGCGGCCCGGGGCGTGGAGATCGGCATCGCTTTCCAGAAGCGGCTCGGCGTCGGCTTCTTCGGCGGCGAGGGCTTCATCATGCAGCGTTTGCGCGGCGATGGTTATGCTTTCGCCAACGCCTGCGGCACATTGATCGAGCGCGTGCTCGGACCCAACGAGAGCCTGCGGGTGGACACCGGCTGCCTGGTGGCCTTGCAGCCGAGCGTGAACTACGACATCCAGTACGTCGGCAAGATCAAGACGGCGCTCTTCGGCGGCGAGGGTCTGTTCTTCGCCCAGCTGCGCGGGCCCGGACGGGTGTGGCTGCAGTCGCTGCCCTTCGGCCGTCTGGCCAGCCGCATCTTCGCCGCCGCACCACGAGGCCGCGGCCGCGAGGAGGGCTCGGTCCTCGGCGCCCTGGGCAATCTCCTCGATGGCGACGGGCGCTGAGCGCCGGTGGCCCCGAAATCTTCCTCGGCAACTCGCAGAGACTGCCGTGCGGGCGGGGCTTTGCCCCGAGGTGAGAGGAGCACCGATGCCGACCTATGACTACGAGTGCGAGAACGGCCACCGCTTCGAAGTCTTCCAGTCCATGAAGGACGCAGCCCTCGACAAGTGCGTGGAGTGCGGCGCCCCGGCGAAACGTCGCATCGGTCCCGGGGCAGGGTTCCTCTTCCGTGGCGACGGTTTCTACAGCACCGACAACCGCTCGCCGAACTACAAGGAAAAGGCCAAGGCCGAGGCCGCCCCGGGAGCGGCAGGGAAGAGCGAAGGGGGAAGCGCACAAGGCGAGGCTTCCTCCCCGGCCGCGAAGGAATCCGCCCAGCCTGCGGCGGAGAAGAGCCCGAAGAAAGACCCACCGCCCAAGAAGTCTTCCGGTTCTGACTGAGCGAGGTTCGAGCGCGCCCGCAGGGAGGAGACCACGGGGGCGTGGCTCGTCATGTCTGCAAGAAAGCCGGCAGCAAGCGGACGAAGGAGAGCACGAAACCGCAGAGCGTCAGCACCAGGAGCCCGAGCGCCAGCATCTGGGTGCCGCGGCCCTCGTGCCGCTCGCGGATGCCGTGCAGGCGCTGCCCCAGCAGGAAGCCCGTGGTGAACCCGCCCAGGTGGGCCCAGTTGTCCACGCCCCGCATGAACAAGCCGAAAGCGAAGAGCACCACGGCCCAGGTGAGGAACTGCTGGGACAGCACGTCCCGCGTGCCGCCGCGCCGGCGGCGATAGGCGATCATCGCCCCGAGGAGACCGAAGATCGAGCCCGAGGCCCCGATGGACGGGCTGTGTCCGAGGAAGCTGGAGGCGAGGAAGCCGCCGGCGCCGGCCAGGCTGTAGAGGATGAAGAAGCGCGCCGGGCCGAGTTCCTCCTCGGCGAAGGTGCCGAGCTGGCGGATCCACATCACATTGAAAAAAATGTGCAGCAGGCTGCCGTGCAGGTAGATCGCCGTCAGCACCGTCCACCAGTGACCCATTTGCATGCTGTCGCGGCCGGTCATCCCGAGGAGATAGAGGGCACGGGTGCTGGGGGAGAGGATTCCCATCAAGCCGCCCGTCGGCGACAAAGCGCCCCGCACGTCCACGGCGAGGCTGGTGATGTACAGCGCCACGCAGGTGACGGTGATCAGCTGTACCAACTGCAGCTGGTGGCCGAAGAGGTGCTGTAGCCGCCGCCCCGCGCCCCAGAGACCGGGGCGGAGAGCACCGCAGTATGGGCAGCGTGCTTCGTCGTCGCCGATGAGCTTGCGGCAGCTCGGGCACAGCATTGCGGGCATGCGCACCTCCCGGCCGCCATTGTAGCGGGTCGCGGCGCCGCAGAGTATCCTGCGCCGGGGCCAGAAGGCGCCTTGGACGAACGCCAAGTCCGAGGCTGCAGCGCGCGGAAACCCGCCGGCAGGCGTGACGCGGAGGGTGTCGCCGATGACGGAGAAACCCCAGGCCGCCCTCGCCACCTACCGCAAGAGCGTGCAACGGGTGCTCTGGATCACGCTGCTCCTCAACCTCGGTGTCGCGCTCGCGAAGCTGATTGTCGGGTTGGCGTCGAGCAGCCTGGCCTTGCTCGGCGACGCGGCGCATTCGGCCATCGACACGGCGAACAACATCGTCGGGCTCGTGGCCGTCGCCGTCGCCGCCCAGGAAGCCGACAAGAGTCATCCCTACGGCCACTCGAAGATCGAGACCTTGGCCGCCTTCGTTCTCGCCGGACTCCTCTTCGTCACCTGCTTCAACCTGGCGGTGGAAGCCGTGAAGCGGCTCGTCGGCTTCCATGCCACCACCACGGTGGCGACGCCGGCAGCTTTCGCCGTCGTGCTCGGCACGCTGCTCGTCAACGTCGCGGTGAGCCGTTACGAAGCCAGGCGCGGCGCGCAGCTGGGTAGCGAGTTCCTCCTGGCCGACGCCGCCCACACTCGTAGCGATGTGCTCGTCACCCTCACCGTGCTCACCAGCCTCGCCTTCGTCCGCCTTGGCGTGCCGCACGTGGATGCGGCGCTCTCGCTCCTCATCGCCGCTCTGATCGGAGCCATCGGCTACAAAGTCTTCCAGCGCACCGTGCCGGTGCTCGTGGACGCCTCGGCATTGGACGAACGCCGCGTGCTGGAGGTGGTGGGGGCAGTGCCGGGAGTGCAGGATCCCCACGCCATCCGCTCGCGCCGGGCCGGGCACGATGTGTTCCTCGATCTGCACATCGTCGTCGATCCGAACACCGACACGGAGACGGCGCACGCCGTCACCGAGGCGGTGGAGCAGGCGCTGGACGACGCCTTCGGCCCCACCAGCGCCACGGTGCACGTGGAGACTTCACGGCACTGCGGTTTGTGAGGCACCGTGCTGCGGTGGCGCGGGAAGCGCCAGGCGGGTCCTCTCACAGGAGATGCCGCTCGTGGGCGGCGCGCTCCAGGGCCGCCCGGAAGTTCGGGTGCGCCAGGTCGACGAGCGCCTTGGCGCGCTGGCGCACGTTGAGTCCGAAGAGATTCACGGCGCCGTATTCGGTGACCACCCAACGGATGTCGGCACGCGTGGTCACGACCCCAGCGCCCGGGCGCAGCGTGGGGACGATACGGGACACGGTGTCGCCTTTGGCCGTGGACGCGAGGGCGATGATGGGCTTGCCGCCGCGAGAGCGCGAGGCGCCGCGGATGAAGTCGGTCTGGCCGCCGAAACCGCTGTAGAAGCTGGTCCCGATGGAATCGGCGCAGACCTGGCCGGTGAGGTCGATCTCCAGGGCCGAGTTGATCGCCACCATCTTCTCGTTCTGCGCGATGACGTACGGATCGTTGGTGTACGCCAGAGGATGCAGCTCCACGACCGGGTTGTCGTCGACGAAATCGAAGAGCCGCTTGGTGCCGAGAATGAAGCCGGCGATGACCTTGCCGGGGTGCAGCGTCTTTCGCTCTCCCGTCACCACACCGGATTCGATGAGATCGATGACGCCGTCGGAGAAGAGCTCGGTGTGCACGCCCAAGGCGCGGCGGTCGCGGAGGAAGCCGAGCACGGCGTCGGGGATGGCGCCGATGCCGGTTTGCAGCGTGCTGCCATCCTCCACCAGGTCGGCGACATTGCGGGCGATGCGGCGCGAGATCTCGGTCCCTGGCTCGGCGGGCATCTCGGGCAGGGGGCGCGAGGTCTCGACGATGGCGTGCAGCTGGCGCACGTGCACGAAGGCATCGCCGTGCACCCGGGGCATCTGCTCGTTGACCTCGGCGATGACGTGCTTCGCCACCCGGATCGCGTCGAGCGTGTGGTCCACGCCGACGCCGAGAGAGCAGAAGCCGTGCTCGTCCGGCGTGCTGACCTGCACCAGGGCCACGTCGATGGGCATGGCGCCGCTGCGAAAGAGCTGGGCGATCTCGCCGAGGAAGATCGGTGTGTAATCGGCCCGGCCGTCGTTGACGGCCTGGCGGACGTTGTGGCCGATGAAGTGGGCATTGTGACGCAAGTGCCCCACCATCCCGGCGTGCGTGTGCGGCGCTGGGCCGAAGAAGAGCAGGTGGACGACCTCCACGTCCCGGAGTCGCAGCGCTCGGTCGCAGAGCGCTTCGAGCAGCGGCAGCGGTGCGGCGCATCCGGGATGGATGTAGACCCGTTGCCCGCTCTGGATCGCTTGCACCGCCCGCCCCGGATCGGTCAGCTTGCGGCTGTAATGCGGCAACCACTGTGGATGGAGCTTGGCGAGATTCGAGCCCACGACGCTCATCGCCTTCCCTGCCCTTCCATCACCGGCTCCCTCCGGACGTTCCCTCGCCTCAGAGGGCGTACTCGGAGAGCGTGTCCGCGTGCGCCGAGTGGCGCAGCTTCCAGAGGGCGCGGTCCCGCAGCTGCCGCACCCGCTCGCGGCTCACACCATGACGCTGGCCGAGGCTCTGCAACGATTCCGCTGTGACCGCCCCGAGCCCGAAGCAACGGCGCAAGATGTCCGCTTCCCGCGGGTCGAGGATTTGCAAGGCAGCCTGGATGTCGTGGGAGCGCAAAGTCTCCACGAGCCAGTCGTCGGTGGAGTGGGGATCCCCCAGCGTATCCACCGCGAAACCCGCTTCCTCGCCCTCGCCGGGCTCATCCAGGGAGAAGTACTGAGTGGGTAGATGTTGCAGTGTCTCGACCTGATAGGTGGTAAGGCGGAGGCGCTTGGCGAGCTCGTCGCTGCTCGGGAAGCGACCGTTTTCCTGCACCAGCCGATCGGACTCGCGGGCCAGGCGCACCAGGCCCTGTACCTTGGCGGCGGGGATGCGCACGATCCGGCTGTGGTCCGTCAGGTAGGACATGATGCTCTGCCGGATCCACCACACGGCGTAAGTGATCAGACGGAAGCCGCGGGATGGATCGAAGCGTTCCGTGGCACGCACGAGGCCGATGTTGCCCTCGTTGATCAGATCCTCCAGGGCCACGCCATGGCGGGCATACTGCCGCGCCACGCTGACGACGAAGCGCAGGTTGCGCCGCACGAGTTCCTTCTCTGCGCCGCCATCGCCGCGCCGTGCCCGCAGGGCGAGCTCACGTTCCTCGGCGGGAGTCAGGACCGGGATGTTCTCGATCTCGTGGAGATAGCGCAGCAGGGCGCTTTTCTCCGCGCTCGATGTCCGCGGTGACGTGCTCTCGGGTGCTTCGCGCCTCGCGCTCATGTCATTCCACTCTCGGGGCGGATTCCTGCAGCTGCACGCCGTTCTTTCGCAGCGTTCCCATGGTGCAGCAGTGCGGTGGGATGAGATCGGCGAGGCGCACCTTGGTGAGTGAAGCTTCCAGGGACTTGCCCACCGTGGCGAACACCTCCTTCAGATGGCAATCGTAGCTCAGGCCGCAATGGCTGGCGCATTGGTGCACCACCACCGGCCCGTCGACACAGTGGATG
>DASRJW010000090.1 GCA_035649275.1 Candidatus Krumholzibacteriia bacterium | reverse complement strand
TTCCCGACTACACTGCGAACACCACAGGCTACCCAGCAGGCTCTCGAACCCCGATCATCGCCTTTGGTGTTCGCCTTCGTCGCCGCATTCCTGCACATCCTTTACATCACGCGCATCGGCGGCGACTTCATGTTCGCTCGTTTCTACTTGCCGGCGACTCCGTTCCTCTTGTTGCTGTGCGAATCCGGCGTGCAATGGATTCGCCGCCGCGGCCTGCGTCTCGCTGCAGCCACCGCACTCGTGGCTCTCACTCTGACGGGAACCGCGCTCAAGCACGCACGGTTCTCCGGGAATCGGCACTATCACGGCATCGTCGACGAGCCGCAGTTCTACCCACGTTGGCGTCTGGCCGAGATGCGCGAGATCGGCGAGGCTCTGCGTCCCTGCGTCGCGAGGACCGGAGCGAAGTTCCTCGTCCTCGCCGGCCAACTGACACAGGCCTATTACGGGGCGTATCCCGTGGCGGTGGAGTTCTGCGGCCTCACCGACGAGTACGTCGCTCACGCACCCCTGCGGGCGCGCGGGCGTCCGGGGCACGAGAAGTACGCCGACGCCGAGTATGTGTATCGACGCGCGGTCAACTTCCGCGTGCGTACCGAGCGCCAGATGGGGCAGGTGCGCCCCTACACTGCCTGCAGCTTTCCTGGCCCGCACGGCCCGATCTATGGGGAGATCATCGTTTACGACCGGGCGGTGATGCAGAAGCTGCGGGAGAACTGCCCGCAAGCTCGCTTTCTGGACTTTCCGGCCTTCCTGGAGCAGACGTACCTACCGCGCGTCGCCAGCGAGCCGCCCGCCCGTCTCATCGAAGATTACAATCATTTCAAGCGCTACTACTTCGACCACAATTCCGATGCGGAAGGTCTGCACGCCCGACTCCGCGCTGCCCTGGCCGCCCGCGGTCTCGGCGACATCCCGGAGCGACCGCTGGCTCCCGATCTCTTTCGTGACTTCAGCCCCTTCGAAGCGCGGTGAGGCCTGAGCCCACTACGGCGTGGGGATCTTGCCGGCGTAGTCGATCCTCCAGCCCTCGAGGCCGCGGGCCGTGAGCACGGCGAGAGCGGTGGAGAGCTGGCGGAGATGGAGGAGATCGTGCATGCGCCAAGCAGCGATGAAATCGCCGCAGCGCATGCGCCCGAGCTGCGGATGCTCGAGGGAAGCATCGAGCAGCTTCAAGTCGAGCCGGCGCAACCAGGCGCAAGAGACCTCGCGCTCGGCGGCGAAGTCGCCACACACCTGCGCGGGGTCCTTGGAATTGTAAGCGCGCTGCACCACCCAGCCTGCCGGATCGATGGCCTTCTCGATGGGACGGCGCTCCGAAGCAGCCTGGCCCCGGGGCCGGAAGTCCTCGCGCTCCTCGTCGAGCAGGTGCGCCAGGATTTCCAGGGGCGACCAGCGCACTTCGGTCTCACGAGAGCGCAGGACCCTGTGGTCCACCGCCTCGACGAGCAGGGTGAGCAACTGCGGGAAGCCTGCATGCTGCTGCACCAACCGTTCGAAGTCTGGCTTGTCCATCGCTCCACCGCGGCCGGTGAACACCGTGAGCACGCTGCCGCCGCAAGCCTGGCACGGAGCGCGCGACCGTGAACGCCCAAGGAGGATACCATGGTGCTGCCTGCTATCTGGACTCGGTGGTGCCCATGACTTCGTGCTTCGGCCTGCCCTGATCCAGCACTGCTCGGCCCCCGGTTTTCTCGTAGGCACGCTCCAGGAGCTCCCGCGCTTCCCGGTTCGGGCGCAAGTTCCAGTTCTTCTCCGCCAGATCCACGGCGACATCGTAGGGCCCGAACTCCAGGTCGTGCCGGAGGGCGTGCCCCCATGTCGCCTCGGGAAACCGCTCCAATCGCTGTTCGTAGATGGAGCGGGCCGTGAGCTGCAAGCGCTCCGCTTTGCTCGCCTTCCCTTCGGCGCGGCACAAGACGCATCGCCACTTCCTTCCTGGTGCGCGGCACGGTGCGGAATGCCGCCGGCGCCGAGGTTCCCGTTGTACGGAAACAGCCGCGGCGCTACGGTGTCCCTTGCGGGGGGTCGCCCGGCTCGGTCCCCGGTTCCGGCCATCCGATCCGGCTCCCACCCGCGTATGAGGAGAGACGTGCAGCCGCGGGCGCGGAGAGTCTCGAGCATGGATCCGGCGAGCGATCTCCTATGGATGGGGCGCCTGCAAGCAGGCGACCGGACGGCGCTCGAGCCCCTCTACGACCGCCACAGCCCGTCGATGTACGGTGTGGCGCTGCGCATCCTGCAGAACCGGGCCGACGCCGAGGACGCCCT
>DASRJW010000089.1 GCA_035649275.1 Candidatus Krumholzibacteriia bacterium | reverse complement strand
CGCGCCGCAGCCGGCGAGAGCCAAGACAGCGGCGACGATGCGGGTGCGCTGCACACCGAGCACGACCCCACTGCTCTGCTTGCCCGTGCGTCGATCCCCTTCCAGATCGAGAAGCGTCGTGTGCAGGAACACCGCACCGACCGCGAACATGCAGGCTCCGAGCCGCGCCCCCCAAGGGACCGCCGCGCTGATCTCGCCAGCGCCGATCCAGGTCGCCAGACCACCGTAGCCGATGGCGTTCGCCACCAGGTCGCATCCGGGCCGGGCGCTCCAGCGCAGCGGCGGCAAGCTGTACGAGAGACCCAGCGCCGCGGCGGCGCTGAGACCGACCGGCGCCACGCCGAGTCCCCACGCCGTGGCGAGGGCAGCGCCCAGCAGCAGCGAGGCCACCAGCACATAGGTGCGGGCGCGAAAGATCCCGCGCTGGAGGAAAAAGCCCTTGCCGTTCAGGCGGTCGCTCTCCGCGTCGACGACCTGGTTGACCAGATGGACGGCGGCGAGCACCAGGCTCAACAGCAGGAAGCGGAGCGTCGGGAAGCCCTCGCCTGCGATCAGGCCATGGCCCAGGAGGAAGAAGCTCCATGCCGGCACGAGAACGAGAGGACGCAAGGCGAAGAAGAAATCGACCACGACCATGCGGCGAGAGTACGCGTGCCCGCGGGAGCGATCAACGTTTCTTGTCGGCGCCGGTGTAATCGAGGTCGAAGCTCTTGCCGCGGGCGCCGCGGGTGTAATTCACGACGCCGGCTCTTACCACCACGCTCGGGCTGGTGAGCTGCATGTCGGCGAGCTCCTGCAACGAGGCGGGATAGCGACCCTGGAGTGCGCGGTAGGTTTCGAGGTCGCGCTGCAACGTCGCCCGCGCGGTGTAGACCTCGATCTCCGTGCGCGCCGCCCGGGAGCCCCCATCGCGGAGCCCGAGGATCATGAGGGCGCAGCCCAACGCGATGAGCGCCAGGGCCCAGAAGAGGATCGACGGCTGCGGCATGGCGCGGAGGCCGAGCCCGAGACGCCGGCGCGGCACCGGCCTGGGCGCCGGGGTGGAGAGCGCGGCCGCCACCGGAGCGGCCTTCGGTATCTCCACCGGCCGGGGCATTTCGAGAATGCTCGTGAGCCCGGCGTCCACGGCGGCGGCGACGATCTCGTACACCTCGTATTCGGGCAAGCGGCCGCAGGCGACGAGCTCGGCCAGGCGCATCGGACTGCGCAGCTTCGAGAGCAGCGTTTGCGAGCGCTCGTCCAGCGAGGTCGGCAGGGTGGTGATCGGCGCCAGCAGGGCCTGCGGGCTGGGGAGCTTGGTGAGGATGTGCGGCCACTCGTCGACGCGACGCGCCGCTTCCAGAAGCACCGCCTCCATCTTCAGCCCTACGGTATGGCTCAGGCCGCGGAGCGAATCGTCGCCGCCCAGGAAGCGGTAGGTACCTTCCTTCCAGTTATAGGTGCGGAAGACGAGATCCTGCGTCATATCCAGCACCGCTTGCCGCAGCTCCTCCGGCGTGAGCAGGCGCTTGTCCAGGAGGACGTCCGCTACGTCCTTCTTGTTTTCTTCGACCTCCAAGGTCAGGTGCAGGGTCTGCCAGGCGTCCAGGTAGCCGGTTTTCTTCATGAACTCCAGCAGCGGATCGTCGCCGATGCGGCGGCGGTCCCGACAAGAGACGAGCATGCCCTTGTCGAAGTAGAAGGTGAGCAGCTTGTCGTAGCTCTCGACGCGCAAGAGCCCGGTCTTGTGCTGCATCGCCACGAGCTGGAGGATCTCGGCGAGACCGAATTCCTGGAGGGCTCCCTGCATACGTCACCGTCCCTCGGCCGGATGAGCGTTGCCGAGCCGGCGCCAGGAGCGCCGCAGACGCAACAGTCCCTGCAGGTAGGCCAGGAAAAAGACCACGACGGCCAGGCGCAAGGCCTGGGCGTTGGCCGACACGAACCACGGGCTCGTGCGGTCGCCGCCGGCTTGCACGAGGGCATGGGCCGTGAGCAAGGCTGCCCACGCCAGGAGCAGAGTCCACAGAGCCGCCATCGGGGCGCCACACGTGAGGTCGGCCGCCCCGGGGAAGATGGTGCCGATCCAGCGCGGCATGCGGTCCACCAAGCGTGCCGCTTGTTGATGCCGCGGCCGCGAGCGATGCGTCAGTACGCCCTCGTACGCCTCGTTCCGTTCGAAGCGAGGCGTGGGGGTCTCGCAGTAGGGACACATAGGCGCGCGCCCTTCGCGACGCGGAGCGCAATGACTGCAGACGACGCGGCGGCACGTGCGGCACTCGAACGCCAGCGAACGCGCCCGCCAGCGCGATAGCAGCAGCACGGTCAGGCCGAGGAGGACCGTCGCGGTCTTCCACGGCGAGAGACCGTCCCAACCGGCGCCGCGCCAGCCCTCCAGGAGCATCTCGGCGCGCTGGGGCTTGGCGCGCCCTTCGTCCCCGGCCAGACGCAGCAGTTCCTTGGGTCCGAGCACGACGTCGAGCACCGGGATCTGCCCGTGCAGCCAAGCGGCACGCTGCTGCGTGATTCTGTCGAAGTCCAGCTCCGCCGCGCGATGCAGCTCCTGATCGACCTCGCCGAACTGCAGCAGCCGGATGTAGGCCTGGGCCAGGTTGGCGTGGGCGAAGGGGTTGTCCGGCTCCAGCGATTGCGCCTTCCGATAACCGGCGGCGGCGCGATGCATGTCGCCGCGGACGAAGTAGACGTTGGCGAGATTCACGTACGGTGCAGCCCAGTTCGGGTCCGCGGCGAGGGCCGCGCTGTAATGACTCTCGGCGCCGGCCAGGTCGCCGCGCCGCCGCGCCAGCAAGCCGAGCACGAGCTCGCGTTCCCGCCCATGGCTCACGTCACGGACCAGGCTGGCCTCGAGGCGCGGGTCGCCGCCCTCGTGCTGGGCTGCGGCCAAGCGCGCGCTGGCGCTGCGCGGATCCAGGAGCATGGCGTGGGTCTGCAGCCAGGGGAGAGGGATCTCGCCCACGGCCAGGGCGAAACACAGCGCCGCCAGGGTCCGCCGCTCCTTGCGGGAAGAAAAGGAAGCGAGGCAGAGCAGAGCCAGCAGGATGGCGCCGAAGGGAGAGCGCCACAGACACCAGAGAAGTGCCACGGAGACCACGAGACTGCCGGCGAACACGCCGCGTCTTTGCGCTTCGGCGAGATGTTGCACGAAGAAGAGCGACCGCCCGAGCATGAGGACGACCAGCGTCACCAGCGTGGCCAGCAAGAGAGCGTGCGCACCGCGCTCGAGCTTTTGCAGCAGCCGCGACTGCTGGACGGCATCGGCGAAGACGCAGCGGGCGGCGTCGCGGGCCGCCAAGCTAGCGCTCGCCGGGTCGTGCTGGCGGAGTTCGAGGACGAAGCGTTCGAGGTGCGGCGCGACCCAGGTGGGGTCGGCGAGGGAAGCGCGTTGCAGGAGCTCCAGTCGCTCTGCCAGCGGTTGGTGCCGCGACACCAGGACCAGGGCGCGGGCGAGCGCTTCCGACCGTTCCGCGCCCCGTTCGCGCTCGGCCTGGTAGTACTGCCGCAGCGGCGCGGTGGGGAGCTCGAGCTCCTTGGCGAAGGACCCCGTCCCCGCCAGGAATCCGAGCGCGACGAGGACAGCGCTCCCGATCAGCCTCATCCGCGTGTCTCCGTGCGGTCGATGTGCGGGTGCATGCATGCTCGCTCTCGCTGGGAAGGCTGCGAGACGACCGCAAGGACCGTGCCCGCTTGCAATTGCGGCATCCAACGGGCTAGTCTGGGCGCCGGTTCGTCGTCGGGAGCGAGCGCTCACCATTGTGGCTCGGGGGAATGCATGCAGAAGGCCTACATCGGCGAGATCGCCCCGTTCGCCGGGCAGGTGGTGTGTCTCGAGGGCTGGGTCTACAACTTCCGGACCGGTGGAAAGCTGTTCTTCCTGCTCTTGCGGGACGGAACGGGCATCATGCAGTGCGTGGCGGTGAAGCCGGAAATCGGTGCGGAACGGTTCGAGGAGCTGCAGCGGTTGACCCAGGAGTCTTCCGTACGCGTCTGGGGGCCGGTGCGCCCGGAAGGGCGCGCTCCTGGCGGCTACGAGCTGTCCATGCAGGGTTTCGAGATCGTGCAGATCGCCGAGGAGTTTCCCATCACGCCGAAGGAGCATGGCAGCTCCTTCCTCCTCGACAACCGCCATCTGTGGCTGCGCAGCAAGAAGCAGTTCGCCATCCTCAAGGTGCGGGCGCGCCTCCAGAAGGCCATTCGTGACTTCTTCGATTCCCGCGGTTTCACCCTTCTCGACACGCCGATCTTCACGCCCAACGCCTGCGAGGGCACGTCGACGCTCTTCGAGACCGAGTATTTCGGCGAGAAGGCGTACCTGACCCAGAGCGGCCAGCTGTACAACGAGGCGACTGCGGCCGCCTTCGGTAAGGTCTACACCTTCGGGCCGACCTTCCGCGCCGAGAAGTCGAAGACCCGGCGCCACCTCACGGAGTTCTGGATGGTGGAGCCCGAGGTGGCTTGGGCGCACCTCGACGACATCATCCAGCTCGGTGAGGACATGATTCTCTATCTGATCGCCGAGGTCCTCAAGGACTGCCGGCAGCTGCTCGTGGAGCACCTCGAGCGCGACGTCACCAAGATCGAGGCCGTCCGCGGACCCTTCCCGCGGCTCCACTACAACGAAGCCGTCGATCTCCTGCACTCGAAGGGTCACTCCTTCGAGTGGGGTAGCGATTTCGGTGCCCCGGACGAAACGGTGCTCTGCGAGCAGTTTGATTCGCCCCTGGTCGTGCACCACTTCCCGGCGCAGGTGAAAGCCTTCTACATGGAGCCCGACCCGCAGGACCCACGTGCCTGCCTTTCGGCTGACTTCCTGGCGCCCGAGGGCTACGGCGAGATCATCGGCGGCGGCGAACGCAGCGCCAACCTTGCTTTCCTGCGCGAGCAGATCCGCAAGCACGACCTGCCGGAGCAAGCCTTCGGCTGGTACCTCGACCTGCGCCGGTACGGTGCCTTCCCGCACTCCGGCTTCGGCCTCGGGCTCGAGCGCACCGTCTCCTGGCTCTGCGGCATCCACCATCTACGCGAAGCGATCCCGTTCCCGCGTACGATCCAGCGCCTGACGCCCTGAACGCGTCCTCCCTCCATGCG
>DASRJW010000088.1 GCA_035649275.1 Candidatus Krumholzibacteriia bacterium | reverse complement strand
GGGCGGCAATCTGCAGGTGAAGAGTGGCAGCGGCGCCACGATCGCCAGCAAGGCCTCTCCGGATTCGCCGGATGCCGTAGCGCTGCCCCAGAGGTACGCACTCTCCCAGAACTGGCCGAACCCGTTCAATCCCAGCACGTCGATTCGCTTCGACCTGCCCGAAGACAGCCACGTCCGGCTCGTCGTCTATGACGCGCTCGGCCGGCAGGTCGTGGAGCTGGTCAACGGCACGCGGAGCGCGGGAATGTACCAGGAGCTCTGGCAGGGCCGCGATGCGAGCGGTCGAGCGGTGCCTTCGGGAGTCTACTTCGCTCACATCGAAGCCGCGTCGGTGATGGGTGCCGGCAACCTGAGCTCGACCCGGAAGATGCTCCTGCTCCAATAAGGTCCATCGTCCTCTCTGAATACCACAGCCAAACGGAACGCCCGCACGAAGTCCGTGCGGGCGTTCGTCAGTCCGGGTGTGCGTGTTCCGGCCCCGGGCTATTGCACCACCGCGAGCTTCCGCGTCAGCCGCCGCGTCCCCACCTGCAATTCGTAGACGTACACGCCGCTCGCCACCCGTGTGCCCGCGGCGTCGATCCCGTTCCAGGTGACCCCGTAGGCGCCTTCCCCTTGCCAGGTGTCCACGAGCCGCCGCACCACGCGCCCGGCGACGTCGCAGATCGTGAGCGGCGGCGCCGTGTTCTCCGCGAGGTCCGTCGTGCCGCACGCAGGGGTTGCATCGCACGTCGTCTCGAAGGATTTCCGGAATCGGTGAGCGAGATGTCGTCGGACCACCAGCCCTCTCCCGCTGTCAGGTTGGCGGCGTTGCAGCCGAGCCGCCAGCGGACGCGCACGGATTTGCCGGCGTAAAGCGGCTGGCCGAGCGGCGCGGTCATGCCGCCCAAGTTCACCGTCACCGTTTGGAAGCCGTTCGAGTTGCCGCTCCAGAAGAGCGTCCCTCGGGCGAAGGGGCTGCCGTTCGGGTTCACCGGCACGCGCGTCGAGTTGTACGAGTTGCCGACATCCTGCCAGGTGGCGCCATCGTCGGCGGAGATCTCGAGCACCGCGCCGTCGTAGCCGTCCTCGAGGATGAAGCGGTGCTGGAAGTGGAGCATCGAAGTCGAGCTGACATTACTGCGTTGCGCCCGCGCTCCTTTCCGCACCCCGACCGGGGCCGAGCGATTCCTCTTCCCTTCGCTCCCTCGCTGGTCTATCATTCTCTCCTCCGCACGTTGCCCGATTGCTGCACCGACATCACCATGGTTCCCACCGACTTCCGAAAGGAAGGCAACGTGAAACGCGCATTGGTTTGGCTCAGCCTAGCCGGATTCGTCCTCGCGTTGTTCGCCGCGGGCTGCTTGCAGGAGCCCGATCTGACCGGCCCGCAAAAGACCGGTAACCAGGCACTTGCCCCGTTCATCGCCCACCCGAACGCCGAGATCGTTCCGGATGGATACATCGTGGTGCTCAAACAGGACATCATGCAGGTCGACAGCGATGTCGATGACATCGAACGCTCTTACGGCATCCGCGCCGCATACAGGTACCAGACGGCGCTCAAGGGGTTCGCCGCCCGGTTGTCCGCGGCGTCGCTCGACGGGCTGAGACACGACCCGCGCGTGGCCTACATCGAGCAGGATCAGGTCGCCCACGCGGTCGGCACACAACCCGGGGCGACGTGGGGCCTGGACCGAATCGACCAGCACGATCTGCCGCTCAACAGCACCTACAACTACAACCAGACCGGCACCGGCGTGGACGCGTACATCCTCGACACGGGAATCCGCATCACGCACAACGAGTTCGGCGGCCGGGCCGCCGCCGGCGTGGACGAGATCACGCCGGGTGGTACGGCGGACGACGCCAACGGCCACGGCACGCACGTCGCGGGCACCGTCGGCGGCACCACCTACGGCGTCGCCAAGAACGTGCATTTGATCGCCGTCCGCGTGCTGGATGCGAGCGGCTCCGGCACGTTTGCCCAGGTCATCGCGGGTGTCGACTGGGTCACGGCCGACCACACCACGCGTCCCGCGGTCGCCAACATGTCGCTCACCGGCTCGGTCTCCGCCTCGCTCGATGCTGCGGTGCGCAACTCCATCGCCGACGGAGTCACCTACTGTGTCGCCGCCGGCAACTCGGGCGCGAACGTCTCCAACTTCTCGCCGGCGGATGTGGCCGAGGCGATCACCGTCGGCGCCACGAACATCAACGATGTGTGGGCGTCTTTTTCGAACTTCGGTGCCGGCGTCGACATCCTGGCCCCCGGAGTGAACGTCACGTCGGCCTGGAACACCTCGAACACGGCGACGAACACCATCTCCGGCACCTCGATGGCGACGCCGCACGTGTGCGGCGCCTCGGCGCTCTTCCTCGAGGCGAATCCCGCGTCGACGCCGGCCCAGGTGGTCGCCGGCCTGACTGCGATCGCGTCGCCCAACAAGATCACCGGCGTCCCGAGCGGCACCGTGAACCTGTTGCTCTACTCGCTCATCGGGGGCGCCACGCCGCCGCCGGCCGCGCCAACGCTGGTGTCGCCAGCAAACGGCGCCACAGGCGTCTCGACGAGCCCGACACTCACCTGGAACGCGTCCGCCACCGCGACGTCGTACCGGGTGCAGGTGGCGACCGACGCCGCCTTCGCGACGCTGGTCAGCGACCAGAGCGTCCCGGGGACCTCGGCGAACGTGACTGGACTCGCCGCGGGCACGGTGCACTACTGGCGCGTGAACGCGACCAACGCCGGTGGCACGAGCGCCTGGTCCACGGTGTCGAGCTTCACAACCGCAGCCGGCGGCAGCCCGCCTGCGGCGCCGACGCTGGTGTCGCCCTCGAACGGCACGCCCAACGCCTTCCGCACGCCGACCCTGACGTGGAACGCTTCCACGGGAGCGACCTCGTATCACGTGCAGGTCTCGACCAGCTCGAGCTTCGCGACGTTGACGTACGACAATGCGAGCGTGACGGGAACGTCGGTGACCCTGCCGCTGCTGACCGGCAAGGTCACCTACTTCTGGCACGTGAGCGCATCGAACGGCTCCGGCACGAGCGCGTACTCTGGCACCTTCAGCTTCAGAACGCGCCCGAACTGAGCGATTTCATGTTTGCATGGGAGCGGCGCCCCGTCCTGGGGCGCCGCCCTCTTTTCCGCCGTGGGAGGTCGTGGTTCTCGGCCCGAAGTAACCCTGGGCCGGCCTGCCGCGTAGCATCCGATGGGACTCCGCCGCAAGGGCTTCTGGCCTGGGAGGTTCATCGTGGATAGGTCGAACCGACCTGCCGTTCCCTGTTTCCGAAGACCTTGGGCCGGCCTTCCGCGTACTGGCCTGGGGCGAACTCGGAGGAAACTGGCAGCCCAGGGGCTGCCCTTCTTCGCCGCAGTCTGCCTCGTCTCCTCCCCTTCCCAGGCCAGTGAGGAGCGCACGGCAGATTACGACTTCCCGGCGGCCGGCGTCCGTGACGTGGAGCTGCACTTTCCGTTCGGGGCTCTGAGCGTGGAGCCTGGCGACGACGATCAGGTGCACGTAAAGCTCGAGCTCGAGTGCCGCCACCATTGGGGCGACTGCGAGGAGCGCCTCGAGCGGATCAAGGTGGAAGCCGACCCCCGAGGCAGCCACCTGTACCTCGAGGTCATGGGCATGTCCAAGAGCTCGAACCACGGCCTGCACGTGGGAATGCGTGTCACCCTGCCGAAGGAAATGGGCCTCGAGGTGCACATGGGGGCCGGAGAGCTGCGCATCGCGGGACTGCGCGGCGACATCGACGTCCGCCTCGGCGCCGGCGACATCGACATCCGCCTGGCCGAGGACGACGTGGGTTCGGTGGACCTGGAGGCAGCCGTGGGCGACGCCAACCTGAAGCTCCGCCATGGCCGGGCGGAGAGCGTTCGCCGGCACCTCGTCGGCGGCGAGGTCCACTGGAGTCGCGGCGAAGGCGACGCCGATGTGGGCGTCCGCGTCGGTGCTGGCGACATCGAGGTCCGCCTCGACTGAAAACCCGTCAGGCCCCGAGGCCGCTCGGGCACCTCGGGGCCGACGGATTCGCCCAGGCTCGCGCCTTCACTTCTTGCGCGTGTACACCAGCTCCATGCTCTTGAATTCCTTACCATCCGGACCGGTGTCGAAGAACTCGTGCATTTCCTTGTCCGGCCCGTCGTCGCGCGCGGTCATGCGCGACTTCTTCATCTTTCCGGTCATGGGGTCGAAGTACTCACCCGTGTAGGTGCACGCCCCCTTGTCGTCGCACTGGCCCTTGCTCAGCATCACGCCCGTGCCCATGTTGTCGTTCCAGGTACCCCAGAACGCCTTGGCCACGTTGTCGTAGCCCGCCAGCCCGTAGCCCTCGAACGGCTGGCCCATGAACCCTGCACTGCTGACCTTCTCGGCCATGACACGGCCACCCAGCATCATCGTGCGCTCGGCCGCGCCGCTCATTTCCACCGGCGGTGCGCCCGGAGCCTGCCAGAACTTGCCGGTGAACGACCACATGCCCGCCTTGGTCGCCAGCCACTGATGCTGCTTGCCTGGCGTGGCGGCCTTCATCATGGCGTCCATCATCGCCTTTTCTTCCGCCGACATTTCCTTCTGGCCGGGCGGGCTCTGCGCGGCGAGCGGCAGCGCGACCACGGCGGCCGCCAAGGAGGCGACACACCAGATCTTGATCCACGTTCCCCTCATGGTTCGTGTCCCCTTTTCGCTAGAGGAGGTTGACCGTTGGCTGAAACCGTGCCACGGAGTATACGACCCCTTCAGCCGCGTAACCAGGGTGGAGGTACCAGCGTAATCACCATCATGAGGGCATTTCCTACCCCATGGAGCAGGGCCGGGTCGCCCCTCCGCGGCCTGGTGACGCTGACGGCGATGCTGGGCACGGCCCTGGCAGGCGAGAGCGCCGACCATCCCCCGGTGATCCATGTCGAGCAGCCCACCGGCATCGAGCTCACGCAGTACGCCGAGACCTGGCCGGCCCTCGAGCCGTACATCGCGCAGATTCGCCAAGGCGATCGCGAGGCGGTGGTGGCGACTCTGCGGTCTCTCGCCGCCGGGACCGATCCGTCGGACGGCGTGCTGAATCTCCTCGCGCAGATGGAGCGCGAGGATGGTTCACTGGACAAGGCAAGTCTCTCGATCGAGAGAGCGATCGCGTTGCATCCCGAGCAGCCCTTGCATCACTTCCAGCAAGCTCTCATCTGCTTCGCCCACCTCTCCCGTGCCACGGGCGGATTGGATCGCTGGAACTGGCACAACAAGACGAAGGACGCCTACCAAAGAGCCTTCGATCTCGACCCGCGCCCTGTGCCCTACCGGTATTACCTCGCCTACACGTATCTGCAAGCACCGGGAATCGCCGGTGGCGACAAGGACAAGGCGCTGCAGATGGTCCAAGAGGCCATCGACATGGGCGAGAAGGAGTTCTATGTCGTCCGCGCCGACGTCCATCGGCTGCGCAGCGAGCCGGCACTGGCCTTCGCCGACTACGACCAGGCGAAGGCGGAGAATGTCTTCAAGCTGAACGCGTTCCTGGCGGCAGGTCGTCTGGCTCTCGAGAGGAAAGACCCGAAGCGAGCCAAGGACTACTTCGATTGGGCGGTGTATTGCCGGCCCGAGAGCCCCCGCACGCACGAGGGTCTCGGCGATTACTACATCGCGGTGGGGGACACGGAGTCGGCGACGAAGGCTTACGAAGCGGCGCTGCGCGCCGATCAGGAGTACGAGCCCGCCAGGGAAAAGCTCGCGACGCTCACGAAGGCGCGCTGACCCGGGGTACCGTCCCTGCCGCCTTGTGTCGACGAGGGAGAATCCGTTTCCCCTTCGTGCCTAGCGCTTCGGCCCCTGGACGAGCACGTCCAAGCCGTACTTTTCGAAAAACGCCACGGCTTCCGGATCCTGCTTGCCAGCCCACATCACATACTGGCCAACCGCGGCTCCGCCGCAGGCGTAGTAGCCAGCCGCCCCGCCGCCGACTGCAACGCCACCCACAGCGGCGCCGCCCACGGCAAGACCACCGACCGCGAGGCCGCCGAACGCCGCCAAGATGCCCACCGAAAGGCCGCCGAAGCTGAAGAGCCCGGCGGCGAGGCCTCCCAGCGCAATCACGCCGCGCGCCAAGCCGCCGATGGCCAAGAAGCCGGTGGCCATGTCGCCGAGAGCGATGATGCCGCGGGCGTGCCCGCGCACCTCGCCGCGTTGCAGATCCGGGCCGATGGCGATGTCGTACAGCGGCCAGTCGCCGAAAGTCGCCTGCGAGCGCTTCCGCACCGGCCGGAAGGCGCCGCCCTTCGTCATCGCGAGCTCGCGCTCGAGCTGGTTGATTCTCTGCGCCATTTCTTCGCGTGATTTCATGACCCCTCCCGCTGTCGAACGCGCGGGGGCGAGTGGCACCCCCGCCGCGCCAACATCCAACCTTGCGGCGCCTTGCACGCCGTCCCCGAATAGACTAGCGTGGCGCCCCAGAAGGGCAAGGGATTCGATGCGCGTGCGGAGTTGGATCTTCGCGGGTCTGGCTGCCGGCAGCAGCATGCTCCCCGTTTGGGGCTGCTCGAAAGCCCCGGCCCCGCCGGAGAAGCCGCTGTCGGCCTACCTCGACTACACCGGGCGTGACGACATCCTTGCTGGCGGCGTGCAGATGATCCCGGTGACCACGCCGGCAGGCACCTTCCGGGTGTGGACGAAACGCATCGGCAACAACCCGAGAATCAAGCTGCTCCTCCTCCATGGCGGACCCGGCTTCACCCACGAATACCTGGAGGCGTTCGACAGCTATCTCCCCGGTGCGGGCATCGAGTACTACTACTATGACCAACTCGGCTCCCATTACAGCGACCAGCCCGAGGCACCGGAGCTCTGGGACACCGCACGTTTCGTCGACGAGGTCGAGCAGGTGCGCCAGGCACTGGGGCTCGACCGCGACAACTTCTTTCTGCTCGGACACTCGTGGGGAGGCCTGCTGGCTCTCGAATACGCCCTCGCGCATCAGGAACATCTCAAGGCCCTGATCATCTCTAACATGATGGCGAGTGTGCCTGCTTACAACGCCTACGCCGATAGCGTCTTCCACTCCAGCATGGATCCAGCGGTACTCGCCGAGCTGAAGAATCTCGAAGCAGCGCAGGACTATGGCAACCCCCGCTACATGGGCCTCCTGATCCCACACCACTACGAGCTCCACGTGCTGCGCATCCCCCACGACCAGTGGCCGGATCCGGTCCAGCGGGCCTTCGCGCACATGAACCCTGCGATCTACATTCCCATGCAGGGACCGAGCGAGCTCGGCGCCAGCGGCAAGCTCGTGCGCTGGGATCGCAGCGCCGACCTGGGAAAGATCGCGGTGCCGGCGCTCACGATCGGGGCGGCCTACGACACGATGGACCCGAAGCACATGGAATGGATGGCCGGGCGGATGCAGAAGGGGCATTACCTGCATTGCCCGAAGGGCAGCCACCTGGCGCTCTACGACGACCAGGAGGTCTACATGCGGGGTGTCATCGATTTCATCCTGGGCGTCGACGCGGGCCGTCTCTAAAGCCCTTCGAGCCCGGGCCCGCCGAGGCGAGGCCCCAGCGCCCCGGACCCGGTGTCGGCCCCAGAGGCCGGGGAGGTCCTCCGGCCGGCTCCCGACTCGGGGCGCCGTACCCCAGCGGCGGCCTCCGCCGCCGGGCCGGTCGGTCGGCAGACTCCTGCAGTCGGCCTCCGGTGAAACCCGGAGTTCGTCCGGCACCAACAGTCGTCGGGGTCGAGCGGAGCAGGAAAGCTACACGACTCCATTTCAATCCACCGTCCCGTCCCCATTGTGTATCTCAATGACACTGTTACATTCCCCGATGTCGCCTCAAGAGGACCCCTGAGGATCACCCGCGTTCGCCTGACCCTCCCCAGGGCCGTTCTGGGAGCGGCTCCGGGGAGGATGGGCGACTCGCCGTGGGTGGTGAAAACACCCCACCCCGACTGGCCCGGTGATCATTGACCAACGAACGCAACGAGCATATCTTGCGCTTGGTTGGGAGCGGTACACCGGACAAAAGGAGGCGTAACGATGCGGCCAAGAATCCTCGTCCTTGGCTTCGTGGTGTCTCTATTGACCGTCGCGCATGGTCCCGCGACCGCGCAGGAGGTCACTTCGGGAACCATCGACGGTACCGTGGCGGACGCGCAGGGAACCCCCCTGCCGGGCGTCACAGTGATCCTGTCTTCCGCTCAGGGAACGAAGACGGAAGTCACCGATGCCAATGGACGCTTCGTCTTCACCCATCTACCAGCCGGCAGCGACTACAATTTGAAGGCAACGTTGCAAGGCTTCAACACCGTCGAGAGACAGAACCTCGACGTGCGGCTCGGCGCGCGCTTGCGCATCGAGATCACCCTCTCCGCCGGCGTCACCGAGCAGATCGAAGTCGTCGGCGAAGCGCCCGTGGTGGACCTCTCCACGACCACGACCGGCGCCACGATCACCTCGGAGCTCATGTCGAGCATCCCGATCGGTCGGAGCTTTTCCAGTACCCTCGCCTTGGCGCCGGGTGTCGTCGCCAGCGGTCTGCCGGGTTCCGGGGAGTCGAATCCGTCCATCTCCGGAGCCAGCGGCCTCGAGAACGTCTACGTGATCGACGGCGTCAACATCAACAACGCGGGCTACGGCAGCGCCGGGTCGTACTCCATCGTCTTCGGTTCGCTCGGTACGGGCGTGAACTTCGACTACATCAAAGAAGTCCAGGTCAAGACCGGTGGCTACGAACCGGAGTACGGCGAGGCCCTGGGTGGCTTCATCAACCTGGTGACCAAGACGGGCGGCAATGAATGGAAGAGCAGCGCGTTCGGCTACTTCCAGGGTGCCGAGGCCGAGCGCGCCTTGACCGACCGCCAAGTGGGCGCCGTGGATATCACCAATTTCCAGAGCCAGGACTATGGTGCCGAGGTGAGTGGCCCGATCAAGACCGACAAGGTCTTCTTCTACGGCGCCTTCGACCCGACGTTCACGACGCGGACCACGACGACGGCGGCAGCGCTCACCCGGGATCTGGGGTTCAAGCACGAGCTCGACGCGGATCGCACCATCTGGAACTATGCCGGCAACGTCAAATGGTTCGCGCACCCGAAGCACTCGTTCAGTGTCTCCGCGTTCGGCGACCCCTCGACGGGCGACATGGGGCCGCAGCGAACCGAAGCCGCCGCCGTCGTCGACCCCACGGCGCGCTTTTCCGATATCAAATTCGGCGGCAACAACGTCGTGGCGCGCTGGGAGGGCGAGCTGCACGACAACAGCTTCATCGAGGCGTCGTACGCCTATCACAAGGACAACTTCGAGGAAAACCTGGCACGTAACCAGGCCAGCGGCACGATGTTCTTCGATCCCTCCACGGGGGACACGCTGGCGACGCCGCGCCTGTTCGGCGGTCCCGGCTTCTTCGAGGATGCGTCCTCGTGGAACTCGCAGTACCGGCTGAAGTTCTCCAACTTCCTGCAAGCCGCAGGCGAGCACAACCTGCGCTATGGTTTCGAGTTCCAGGACATCGGCTACGACCACACGGCGAACTACTCGGGCCCCTCGGGCTTGCAGATCCCGCTGGACACCATCTCGCGCCCGGGGCTGCCGGATTCGATCGTCTTCACCAACGCGCAGAGCGGTTACATCTGGGATATCGACGCCGACGACTTCCGGATCAGCCGCATCCGCAGCGGCTCGCTCACGGCGGAGACGAAGACCCACTACCTATCGTTCTTCCTCTCCGATTCGTGGAGCCCGGTCAAGTGGATCAACTTGATGGGGGGAGTTCGCTACGAAGAGGAGACCCTCCTCGGCACCGTCACCAAGTTCAACTGGGAGAACAACTGGGCGCCGCGGGCGCACATCACCATCGACCCGACGAGGGACAACAAGACCAAGGTCTCCTTCTCCTACGGCCGTTTCTTCGGCAAGGTGCCCAACGATCTGGCGGTCCGGGCGCTGTCGACGGAGGTCACGCACATCGTGCGCTATCCGATCTCGAACGTCGACCTCAGCGACCCGAACAACCCCAGGATCATCGATCCGACGGTGTTCAATTCGTTCACGGTGTTCGGCAACGAACCGACCATCGTCGACCCCAAGGCGAAGCTGACCTACCAGGACGAGTACGTGGCCGGCGTCGAGCGTGAAGTGATCCCGTTCCTCAACGTCGGGGTCAGCTACATGCACCGGAGTCTGGGGCGGACGCTGGAGGACGTGGCCCTGGTGCCGTACACAGACCTCCTGGCCGGGGCCGAGTTCGGCAGCTACTTCATCACCAACCCGGGGCCGAATGTCCTGGCGGTGAACGGTGAGCCCGGCTTCCCGAAACCGTCGCGCAAGTACGACGCTGTCACCCTCAAGTGGGAGAAGCGCATGCGCGACCGCTGGCAGGTGCAGGGCTCCTACACCTGGTCGAAGCTGGAGGGGAACTACGAGGGTTACTTCCGCCGTGACAACGGCCAAAGCGACCCCTTCATCACCTCGCTCTTCGACTTCCCCTACCTGGCGACGCCCCAGGACCGACAGATCTGGCAGCACACGATCGAGGATGGCGTACTGCCGAACGACCGCACCCACGTGTTCAACCTCTTCGGCTCGTACGCTTTCGAGTTCCAAGGGCGTGTGCCGGGAACCCTCAACCTCGGAATGAGCTGGACAGCGATCAGCGGCGTCCCCATCACCGCCCTCGGTTTCAACGAGGCCTACGGCAACGGTTACGAGATCCCGCTGGTAGCGCGCGGTGAGGGTGGAGTGCGGCAGGCGGACGGTACCGTGGTCCCCGGGAGCTTCAAGCGCGGCCCGACCACGAATGACGTCGGCATCCATGCCGACTACACCTTCCGCGTCGGCCGGCAGCGGATCGCGGCGATCGTTCGGGTGTTCAACGTCTTCAACGATCAGGATGGTGTCGACTTCGATCAAGGCTTCGAGCTGAACGCTCCGGGCGACACCAACCCGGACTTCGGCAAGACCACGGTGTTCCAACAGCCCCGGCGCTTCCAGTTCGCGCTGCGGGCGAGCTACTGAGGTCGGTACGCTCCGGTTCCAGGAGAAAGGAACCGGCGGCACATGGAACGCAACGGCGGGGACGGCGATGCCGTCCCCGCTGTCGTTTCGGGGCTATTGTTGGGCACTCACTTGGTCAAGATGAGTTTTTGCGTCGCCATTTGCCCATTGGCCACAATTCGTGCTATGTACATGCCTGACGGGACGCTGCGCCCCGCTTCGTCGACTCCGGACCAAGACAACACGTAGTCCCCTGGGCCATGAGTTTTCTCTACAAGCGTTTTGATCAACTTCCCTCGCGAGTCGTAGATCGAGAGGCGCACACGACCTATCCTCGCCGCAGAATAAGTAATCCATGTGCCGCTCTTGAAAGGATTCGGCCATGTCCCGAGGCGGAGTTCTGCTGTAGCCGAATTCAGCGACTCCTGAACCGAAGAAGTCGTACAGCCCTCGCCTGTGGCACCAATCAAAACCTCACAACTGTTGTTCTCAGGCAAGCAGGGCGAACTCGACCGGAGTGAAGCATCCAGGCTGGCGATGGGATCCGGAGTGCAGAACAAGGGGTCTACGCTGATGTTCCCTCCACCATCGACACCACAGAGAAGATCGGATTGCGTATTGCCGAAGAGATTAGAACAGATAAAGGTTCCAGAGCCGCTGCAGGCGGAGCCCTCGTTGAAGGCGATGATGGAATTCTCTACCATCCCCGGCTGAAGAAAGACAGCAGATGCAAAGCTGGGGCTGGGCGAACTGTTGCCGACCACAGTGCAACCGACGAGTTTTCCGTGAGGGCTAATACTAATCGTGGGGCCGGTGAAGGACTCGTTCGCGATGAAGATGCAATCCTCAACGTATCCTCCTCCGGAAAGAGCGCTTCCGTTCGTCGCGACGTTGGCGACGAACATGCAGCGGAGCACCGAGTCTCCGTTAGCCGAGACGGCGCCACCCCATGCGCCAAACGGTGCCGTGCCCGAGTTCCCCTCAAACCAACAATCCTTCAGACTCGAGACAGGATAGCCCGTGCGAGTAGCCAGAATTACGGCCCCCCCGCCTGCCCCCTGTCCAAAACATCGATTGTCGTAGAACGTGCAGTGGGAGAAGACGGTGTTTTCGCAGCTCGCCGCGCCTCCGCCGCCTGCCGAGCCTGCATCAGAGGTGTTGCGCAAGAATTGGCATCGAACGATGAGACCAGTTCCTTCATAGCAGGCAAGGCCGCCACCAATACCCGCTAAGTTGTCCCGGATGATGCAATCCGAGACGATGAGATCGGAGAAATCGGATAGAATGCCGCCGCCTAAGCCATCCGAGTATCCACGGGTGATCGTCAGACCTGATATCGATACCTCTCCCGGATCCCGACTCCGCATGACTCGGCCATTGTTCTCTGCGTCCAGGATCGTTTGTGTCGCTCCCAACTCGCCGCGCAAGCGGACCCCGTTTTTTAACTGGACCATGGATTCACCCGTTGCATTTTGCGAGGTCCATGTGTAATTCCCCGCGGCGACAAGCACGGTGTCGCCAGCGCTAGCCGAGTCCATAGCGGCCTGAATCGTCGGAGCGTCGCCGCCGCCGTCGGGCGTCACGCGCCAGATCGTGGGAGTGACAGAGCTGGGGAGACACAGAAAGAGGAGCCCAGCAACGACTTTCATAGGGCGTTTGCTCGCCATTGGCCCCCCAAGGGGTCCTCTGCTCAGCTTACCATCCTACGCACAGCTTATGACGGCGGTGCTCGACTCGTCGACAAGATCGGGGAGGCTCCCACCTGGCGGGTCGACTCGCCGCCCGCACGGCCGGCACGACGCTGCGTCGTTCACCGAGGTGAAGTCTCGATGGCGGTGAGGATCTCCCGGATCTGCGCCGCGTCCGGAGCTTGCGGTTCGAGAGCGAGATAACGCGACAGGTAGCGTTGGGCGGCGGTCACGTCCTTTTTCTCGCCTTGGAGGCAAGCGAAACCGAGGGCCTTCGCGGCCTGGGCGTGGGTGGAATCGAGGCTCGCGGCTTTCTCGAGATGCGGGCGCGCCTGGTCGAACGCCTTCTGCTGGAAGAGAATGGCTCCCATGTTGTACTGCACCTCGACGTCCTCGGGCCGCAGCGTCGCCGCCTGCTCGTATTCCTGTAGCGCCGCTTCGTGCTGCCCTTGCTTCTCCAGGACCAGAGCCAGGTCGAACCTCGCCTCGAAGAGATCCGGCTTGAGCGCCAGCACCTCGCGATACGCCGCCACCGCCTCGTCCAGCTGGCCCTGGACCGCGTAACAACGGGCGCGGACGAAGCGCACGGCATATTCATAGCTTCCGGCACCCAGAGCGAGCAGCTCCTCGGCTTTCTGCCGGGCGCGGACGCAGTCGTTCGCCGCCAGAGCGGCGTAACCCTCCTCGTACAGCGCTGCCGCCTTCTTGCCCAGCTCGCGCTTCGCCTTGGAGACCTGGCTTTCCAGCACGATCTTCGCGTCGATGGTGACCACGTCCCGGGGCGAGGCCGACCAATCGAAGTTCTCCGTCCGCGTGACGTATCCGGACTTTTCGAAGCTGCCCTCGTAGTGCGCGTGCGGGATCATCCGGCGGTCGAAGGTGCCGTCGTCGTGGGTCGTGAACACGAGGCGGGAGCCCGTCTCGACGTCGCGCAAGGTGACATGCACGCCCCCCAGGGGTTGGCCCGAGGCATCGACCACGCGTCCCTTGAAGCGGTAGTCCTCCACCAGCTGGGCGCGGGCCGGGAGCCCGAGCGCGACGAGGAGGGCGACTGTGGCGGAGGCGACCCCTGGCGGTCTGCAGCTCACGGCGACGCCTCGATGTCTTCGGTGACGATGCCGATGTTCTCGGCCCCGGCGCTGCGGCAGAGATCCATGGCTTGGATGACGGTGCCGTAGGGCACGGTGTCCTCGGCGTTGACGAAGATGACGCGCCCGCCGCCGCGCTGGACGAACACCTCGTGCAACCGCGCCCCGAGCTGTCCGAGGCTCAGCTCCTCGCGGTTGAGGAAGAAGCGGCCGTCGGCGGTGATGCTGAGCACGAGCTGCTTCTCGGAAAAGGCCTGCGGCAGCGGCTGGTCGCTCTTCTTTGGGATGTCGCTGTCCATCCCTTGGGTGAGGAGGGGGGTGATGATCATGAAGAGGACGAGCAGCACGAGCAACACGTCGATGAGCGGCGTGACGTTGATCTCGGACTTCTGCTGGTCGAGTCCGCCGAGACCGATGGGCATGGGTCCCCCTCTCCTACGGCGTGCCGGCGCCCCCGGCGCCGCCCGGGGTCTGGCTCGCGGCCGGCGGCGTCCCCGGCGTGGCCTCTTCCTTGATCTCCTCGGCGATCAGCGCCGCCCCCTCGAAACCGACCGCGCGCCCGGCGCGCACGACCTCCTTGATGTCGCGGAAAGGCACGTTGCGGTCGGCCTTGATCTGCAGCTGCAGGGCGCTGTTGCCACGATAGCGCGCCCGCAACAACTCCTCCAGCTTCGTCCGGTCGATCGGGTCCTTGCCGATGTACACCTGACCGCGTTCCGTGAGCGCCACCACGAGCACCTGCTCCTCGTTCTCCGAGACCGGATGGACGTTGAGCGCCTTGGGCAACGACACCCCCACCCCCTTCTGGAGCATCGGGGTCACGAGCATGAAGATGATGAGCATGACGAGCATCACGTCCACGAGCGGCGTGATATTGATGTCGCTCTTCAGCGACTTGCTTTCGCCGATCTCCACAGTTCGCTCCTGGAACGTTTGACGAAGTAATCGACCAGCTCGCTGCCGCCGCTGTTCATCTCCACGTTGAAACGCTCGACCCGGTTCAGGAAGTAGTTGAACCCCCACACCGCGGGCAGGGCCACGAACAGCCCCACGGCGGTGTTCACCAGCGCCTCGGCGATGCCGCCCGCCACCGTGCCGATGCCGCCCTGGCCAGCGCGCGCCATGGCGAAGAAGGCATTCATGATCCCCACGACGGTGCCGAAGAGACCGACGAAGGGAGCGGTGGCGCCGATGGAGGCGAGGGCCGAGAGGCCTCGCTTCAGCTCCTGGACGACCATGACCCCCTCGCGCTCGACGGCGCGCCCCATGGTCACCTCGAAACCCAGCGGTGGCTCCGGGTTCTTCCGGTAGTCCCACCAGTCGACGATGGCAGCGGCGTAGACGCGTGCCAGATGGCTCTTCGGGTGCTTCTTGGTCAACTCGAAGAGCGCGTCGATGTCGCCGCCGGGAAGCAGCTTCTTCGCCGCCTCTATGAAGCCCAACGACTGGTTACGGAGCTTCCGGAAGAGCATGTAGCGCTCGATCATCACCCAGATGGAATAGATGGACATGAGCAGAAGGAAGATGAGCACGCTGTGCCCCACCGTCCCCATCGAGCGCCAGATATCCATGGGACCGAAATTGGTCTGCTCCATCGTCACCTCCTCGTTGGCACGTCCTTCGAACCGCCGTCGGCTGCGCCCCCTTCGCGACCTCTATCGGCGCGTCACCGCTTCCCCTCCCAGCTTGAAGGTGACGGTCACCGTCAAGGCGAACTCCACCGGCTCGCCGTTGAGCATTCCCGGGCGGTACCGCCGGCGCTTGACGGCATCCACCGCGGCCTCGGTGCAACCCATCGAGAGGCCGCGCAGCACCTTGACGTCCCGGACGGTGCCGTCCCGTCCGATCAGGGCCTCGAGGATGACCACCCCTTGGATGTGTGAGGCCAGCGCCAAGCGGGGATAGGTGGGCTTCACTTCGTCCACGATCTCGGGCGGGGTGGCTGGCCCGCCGAGACGATAGACCTCGGCCCCGAGCGCTCCCCCCGGCACGCCGCCGGCGACGCCACCCTCGACTCCGCCTTCCACGCCGCCTTCGACGCCCGTGCTCGGCTCCGCCACCGGAATCGGCTCCATGGAGATCTCCTCGGGCATCTCCACCGGCTGCAGCATCTGCTCCGGCGGCGGCACCTCGATCTCGGGCTCCGGCTTGGGCGCGGCGGGCTTGGGCGGCGCTGGCGGAGGCGGTGGCGGCGGCGCGACCTGGGCGAAGGAAACGCGCAGCGGCGGCTCGTGGATGGGAGGCACTTCGAAGTAGTCTTTCACCACGATGACACAGAGCACGAGCAAGTGCACGGCGATGGCGATCTGCAAGGTCACGAGTCGCCAGCCGGAGCGGCGCTCGCGCTTCGATTCGACCAGGGCGCTGAACATCCGCTCGCCGCTGTCCGCCACTTCGGCTCTTTGCGTCGCCATGCCTGTCCGATCCGCGCCGCTTCAGGTCGCGTTCTTCTGTTGCTCCCGCACCTGCCGCGCCCGCTCCTCGAATTCCGTGTAGAGCTTCTCGAACTCCGCCCGCTCGGCATCGGTCGCGGCGAACTTGGCCTTCTCTCGATAGAGGAGATTGGCGTAGATGAGGGCTTCGAAATAGTCGGGACGCAATTCCAGCGCGCGCTTCACCGCACCGAGACCCTCGTCGAGTAACTCCTGACGTCGTTCCTCGGCAACGCGGCCGTGATAGGAGAACTGCCACGCCATCACGGCCAGAGCGTAGTAACCCTCGTGGTTCGTGGGTTCCAGCTCGAGACGCTTCCGGTGCCAGCGAAGTGCCTCGTCGAGCTCTCCGCTCTCCACAGCGAGGTTCGCCAGCATCTGCAGCGTGGCCATGTCGCGCGGATGGCGCTGTAGGCGCGCTTCGAGAAGCGCGCTCGCCTTGTCGGCCTGCCCTGAGTCCAGATAGAGGGTGAGAATGTGCTGCTCGATCCGCTCTCCCTTGGGCACCTCACCTCCGTCGCGTTCCTCCCCCTCCAACAGCGCGACGTAGCGCTGGAACGAAGCCACGGCAGAGTCGGCGAGCACACGGCGCTCCTCCGGATCGGCGCTGGCGCGGAAGAGTGTCACCTGACTGTAGGCACAATTGAGGTAGGCGCGGGAAAGCGTGGGAACATGAGCGAGCGCGCGATGGTAATGCTCGATCGCCGCCTTGTGGTCCCCGGCTAGGTAGCTCTGATTGCCCTTCTTGAGTTCGACCCGGGCGCGGAGTCGATCCACCGGAGCCCCGCAGCCGACGTGGAGGAGAAGCAGCACGCCCGCCAAGCCCGCCTTCGCCAGGCGGGAGGCCCTTGCCGTCACGATGTCAGCCATCGAAGCATCCCTCGTCCCCGGGGCAATCGCCACCTGCACAAAATATAGACTCGAATTGGAGGCCCTTCAATACGTCCAAACCCAGGCAAACCCCATCCGGGGATCTCCCGATCGGCGCACCCTGGCGCCTCCGGTCTCTGCAGGGTCCGCCATGAGTGGCTCGGGCCGAGAGGAAGCGCCGTGTGGATTCGCCTTGCCCCCGCGATCCTCCTCCTGGGGACGCTCGCCGCCGCCGCCCATCCCGCCACCAGCCGTGGCGACTTCGACCGCGAGCTCCGATTTCGCCTGGCCAGTAGGGGCATCAATGCCGATGGCGATGATGCACATCGGGCACGTGCGGGTGGTCGTGGACGAGGGCTTCGTGCCGGTGCGGATGACTGTGCGGCTCCCCGGTCGGATCGTCGGGCCCATGGGTGTGGCGATGGTGGTCATCGTGCACGTGCACATGCTCGTGCACCATCTCCTCGTGCCGATGTTCGTGGCCGTGGCGCTCGCGTAGCAGAACGGTGACTCCCGCCGCCATGGCGATCATGGCGACGAAGTCGAGCCAGCGCAGGCGCTCCCCCACCACGAGGATCGCGGCGAAGGCGCCGACGAAGGGGGCGGTGGCGAAATAGGCGGCCTCCCTGGCGGCCCCGACCAGTCGCAAGGCGTAAACATCGAGAACGACGCTCGCCCCGTAGCTCAGGCAACCGAGGAGCAATGCCGCTCCGGCGACGCCCACGGGCGGGATGTCGCGCTCGAGGCAGAGAGCCAGAATGAGGTTGCTGATCCCGGCCCCGAGCGTCTTCGCCAGGACGATGGCGACGGGATCGCGGAGAGTGAGTCGTTGGGTGAGGTTGTTGTCGAGGGCCCAGCAGAGACAAGCCGCGGCGAGGCAGAGGACACCGAGGGCGTCGGCGCCCGCTTCTCCCGGCTGGAGCGTGAGGAGCGAGGCACCGCCGACGATCAGGAACGCCGCGCTCGCCGCACGGCGGCCGAGGTGGTCACCGAAAAAAAGTACGGCGACCAGGATGGTGAAGGGGGCTTCGAGGTTGAGGAGAAGGGAGGCGCTGACCGCCGTCACGCGCTCCAAGCCGAGGAGCATGAGCACTGGCCCGAGCACACCGCCGAAGAGCGTCACCGCGGCGAGCTTCGGCAGGTCGGCGCGGTGCAGCCCAGCTTCCTCTGTCGCCGGCCGCAGCCGGCGGTAGGCCAGGAGACCAGCCCCGGCTCCCGCATAGAGCAGCCCGGCGAGGAAGAGCGGCCCTGCGTGTGCGAGGAGCCGCTTCGCGACCGGCGCGCTCATGCCGAAGAGCGCCGCGGCGAGGAGTCCGCACAGCGCCCCGCGCTGTTGCGGCGTCATGCGCATGGCCTCTGGTGTCACGACCTCAGCGCTTCGATTCCACCGAGTCCGGAGTGCGCGCAGGGACTTCCCCGACCTCGCTCCGCCTCGGCATCGCCCGATTCCTGCCGAGAGTGTAGAGCACCGGCAAGACGACCAGCGTCAACAAGGTGGACGAGATCACGCCGCCAATGACCACCGTGGCCAGCGGTCGCTGCACCTCGGCACCGATGCCGGTGTTGAGCGCCATGGGGACGAAACCCAAGCTCGCGACCAGAGCCGTCATGAGCACGGCGCGGAGTCGGGCCATGCTGCCGCGTTGCACCGCTTCCTCGACGCTCGAGCCTTCTTCTTCCAGGCGTCGGAACAGCGTCAGCATGACCATGCCGTTCAGAACCGCGACACCGGACAGGGCGACGAAGCCGACGCCGGCGGAGATGCTGAACGGGATGTTCCGCGCCCAGAGCGCCACGATGCCGCCGACGGCGGCGAAGGGTACTGCGGTGAACAGGCGCACCGCATCGAGCAAGCGCCCGTAGGTGAAGTAGAGAAGGATGAAGACGAGGGCCAGAGCCAGGGGCACGACCAAGAGCAGCCGGCGCTTGCCGCGCTCCAGGTGCTCGAACTGGCCGCCGAAGCGCACGTAGTAACCTGGGGGAAGCGGCACCTGCTGGGTGATGGCGGCCTGCGCTGCGGCGACGTAACCGCCCACGTCCCGCCCGCGAACGTTCGCTTGTACCACGATGCGCCGCTTGGCCCATTCGCGCTGGATCGTCGCCGGGCCCTCCGCCGTTTGCACCCGGGTGAGGGCGGCAAGGGGCAAGCGATCGCCGTTGGCCGCGGCCACGATCACCCGTCCGAGGGCGGCGGGATCTTCACGGTAGCGATCGTCCAGGCGGACGGTGATGGGGAAGCGCCGCTCCCCTTCCTGCAGCTCGCCGACGGGCCGCGTCCCGAGCGCCTCGATCACGGCGAGGACTTCGCGGGCGGCGATGCCGTGCCGCGCGATGGCCTCGCGATCCACCTCGATGCGGACCATGGGCTGGCCGGTGAGCTGCTCGGTGACCACGTCGGCGGCGCCGGGGATGCTCTTCAACACCCTCTCGATCTCTCGGGCCTTGGCCTTGAGGATCTCGAAGTCGTCACCGAAGAGCTTGACCCCGAGGTCGGAACGGATGCCGGCCACCATCTCGTTGACCCGCATCTCGATGGGTTGGGTGAACACCATGCGCATCCCCGGCAGGGACGACAACTCCACCTCCATCTCGCGCACGAGCTCGTCCTGGGTTCGCGCGCGTCGCCACTCCTGCTGCGGCCGCAGCACCAGGAAGACATCGGAGAGCTCCACGCCCATCGGATCCGTAGCGACCTCCGCCGTTCCCGTCCGTGTCCACACCCGTTCGATCTCGTCGGGGAACTTTTCGAGCAGGGCGCGTTCGATCCGCAGGCCGTAACGCACGGACTCGTCCACCGAGACGCCGGCGAGACGGACGGTGTTGATGACGATGGAGCCTTCCCGCAGCCGGGGCACGAATTCCGAGCCGAGACGTGAGGCCAGGTAGGCGGCGTACGCCAGCAACAGCAACACGAGAGCGAGCACGAGGCCGCGCCGGCGCAGCGCGAAGCCGAGAACCGGCCGGTACAGCCGCTGCAGCTGCCGGACCAAGGCGTTCTCCGTCGCCGGCAGGCGCTGGGGCAGGAGCAGGCTGGCGAGCACGGGCACCAAGGTGAGCGACAAGGCCACCGAGCCGAGGAGTGCGAAGATCACGGTGAGCGCCATGGGGCGGAAGAGCTTGCCCTCCACGCCTTCGAGGGCCAGGATCGGCAGGTACACGATCATGATGATGAGCTCACCGAACATGGTCGGCTTGCGCACCTCGATGGCCGCGTCGCGCACGACCTCGAGCCGGCTGCGCCGGCCTTGGCTTTCCCCTAGACGGCGGACGGCGTTCTCCACCTGGATGACCGAGCTGTCCACGAGGAGGCCGAAGTCGATGGCCCCGAGGCTCATGAGGCTACCGGCGATGCCGGCTCGCACCATGAGATCGAAGGCGCAGAGCATGGAGAGCGGGATCGCGGCGGCCACGAGCAACCCGGCGCGCAGATTGCCGAGGAAGGCGAAGAGCACGGCGACGACGAGGAGGGCGCCCTCGAACAGGTTTTTCTCCACCGTGTGGAGGACGCGCTCCACGAGCTCGGTGCGGTCGTACACCGTCGTCACCTCGACGCCCAGAGGTAGGCTCTTGCGGATCTCCTCGAGCCGGAGACGCAGGCGCTGGGCGATCTCATGGCTGTTCTCGCCCATGAGCATGAAGCCGAGGCCGAGGACGACTTCGCCCTTGCCGTCCGCGGTCACGGCACCGCGGCGGATCTCCCGTCCCTCGACCACCTGACCCAGGTCGTGGATGTGGATGGGAACGCCCTGTCGCGCCGCCACCACGATCTGCGCCACTTCCTCCGGGTGGGTGACGATACCGACGCCCTGGATGAGGCTCGACTCTCCCGCCTGGTCGAGGGTCCCGCCGCCGACATTGGCATTGTTCCCCTCCAGCGCTTCGATCACCTCGGAAAAGCTGAGGTCGTGCTTCTGCAGCTGCAGCGGATCGAGGCGCACCTGGATCTGCCGCTCGTCGCCGCCCCAGGTGTTCACCTCCGCCACCCCGGGCACGGAGCGCAGCTGCGGCTTGATGACCCAGTCTTGGATGGCTCGCAGCTCGGCGAGAGAGTGGTCCTTGCTCGTGACGAGGTAATGGAAGATCTCGCCGAGGCCGGTGGCGACGGGCCCGAGCTGAGGCTTGTCGATGCCTGGGGCCAGCGCCACCGTCTGCAGGCGCTCCATCACCACCTGGCGGGCGAGATAGATATCGGTGCCGTCCTCGAAGATCACCGTCACCTGCGAGAGGCCGAACTTGGAGAGCGACCGCACGTCGTGCAAGTGCGGCAGGCCGGAGATCGCCTGCTCGAGGGGGAAAGTGATCTGTCGTTCGATCTCCAGGGGGGAGAGCGATGGAGCCACGGTATTGATCTGCACCTGCACCGGTGTCGTGTCCGGGAAGGCGTCGAGCGGCAGGCGCCGGAAAGCATCGAGGCCGGCGACGACGAGGATCGCCCACGCCACGAGCACCACGAGCCGATGCTGGAGCGACCAGGTGATGATCCGATTCAGCATCGTTTTACTTCTTCACCTCGACCTCGCAGCAGCCGGCACCGATGCTTCCCTTCAGTGTTTCCGTCTTCAGGAGGAAGCTGCCTACGGTGACGACGGGTTCCCCTGGCCGGACGCCCTGGACGATCTCGATGCCCGCGTCGCCGGTCATGCCGAGACGGACGCGGCGCGTCTCGTACAGGTCTTCGGCGAGGCGCACGAAGACCACGGGGACACCTTTGGCGCGTTGCACCGCGGCGCGGGGCACGACGACCGAGGTGCGAAGATCACCGACGGCGATGCGCGCCCGCCCGTACATGTTCGCCCGCAGCAGTCCGTCCGGATTGGCGAGGCGGACGCGGGCCACGGTGGTGCGGGTCCTCGCATCCACAGAGGGCGCGACGTAGTCGATCTTTCCGGCGAACTCGCGCGCGCCGAGAGCGTCGAAACCCAAGCGCACCGGCTGGCCCACCTGGACCGAGGGCAGGACCGCTTCGGGGACGTCGATCTCCGCCCACATCCAGGATGGATCGACGATCTCGAAGAGACTTTCCTCCAAGTCGACCAGCGCGCCGATGCTGCCGCTGCGTTGGGTGACGATGCCGCCGAGGGGCGCCAGGAGCGTGTACGCCGATTCCCCGCCCGGCGTCCCCACGATGCGGAGCGCCCGGACCGCCGCCGCTTCCTCGGCCTTGGCCGCCTCCCACTCCTGCTGCGCGAGCTGCGCTTCCGTGGCCGGGACGATGCCCTTGTCCAGGAGATCCTTGGCGCGCTGGTAGGCCGCCTCCGTGACCTGGACGCGGACGCGCGCCGCCTGCAGCTTGGCCTGGTCGGCGCCCACCTCGGCGCTCTCGATCTCCGCCAGCGCCGCGCCGCGACGCACCTTGCTCCCCACATCCACGTGGATGGTGCGGATCACGCCCGGAGCGCGGGCGTTCACCCGCGCCACGCGCGTCGCGTCGTAGACGAGCCGCGCCACCGCCGCTACGCCGTCCTGGGTCGGGGCCTCTGTCGCGGTCGCGATCTCGATCCCGGCCAGGCGCGCGGTCTCCTTGGTCTTGAAGCGGATCTTCGTGCCGTCGGCAGGCGCCTCTTCCAGGGACACCTCGGCGGCGGGCTTGCCGCCGCGCTCCGGATGGCAAAGCGGGCAGAACGACTCGGGGAAACCGTGCTCGGCGCACCAATCCCCCTTGGCCTGGAAGACCGGGACGAGCGCCGGATTGCACTTCGTGCACACCGCTTCGAGAACACCGTGCTCGCGGCAAAAACCGGCCTCGACGGTGCTCGCCTGCGGCGCACCCACGCCTGCCTGTTCCCGAGGCGCTTCTTCCTTGCCACAGGCCACGGCGGCCAACAATGCGCCGGCGGCGAGAATCTCCCTCCAGCGCATGCTCAGCCCCCCGTCCGCTTGGCCGGGCGCTCGAGTCTCAAGTCGGGATTGCACTGGCGGCACTGCGACTCGGGCAACCCGTGCTCCGCGCACCAGTCTCCCGTCGCCTTGAACGCCGCGACCAGGGTCGGATTGCACCGCGTGCACAGGGATTCCGGAACCTGGTGCTCCTCGCACCAGTCCGCGTGGGAGCCGGCTACGGCCCCGGAATCGGCGTGAGAGCGCCCGTCTCCAGAGTCGGTGTTTGCGGTCGCTTCGCCAGGGCTCTCCGCCGGCTTCGGTGCCTCCGCTTGCCTTTCCCCGCTGGTGCTCGAGCTGCGATCACCACAACCCGGCAGCGCCAGGGATAGAAGTGTGGCCAGGAGCGCGTGTCTCCACATGGTCGTCCTTTCGAGTCAGCTCTGGATGCCCGCGAATGGTGGCGGCGCGACACGGCACGGCCTCGAAGGCCGGATGGGCCGCAGCGCGCTTGCCTGCGCCAGCGTCTGCCGGGCCTACCCGATCAAGGCGGGCAGGACTTCCCGGCCACTTCGAGAGCTAGGCGCGGGTCCGCAACCCAGACTCGGATCGCTCAACCGAGATGCATGGGGCCGGATGGTTTCGGGACGTGGAGGATCTCACGCGGGTGGATCGAGGCGAAGGATGCGACCGTGCTCGGGGGGAGCGGATCGCGCGACAGATCCGCCGGCAGGTCGAGCCCCTGCTCTTGCAAGAAGCCCTGGGAGGAGTGGCAGCACGGACAGAGCGCACAAGGGGTTCCGGACGCTGCCTCTTCGTCCGCGCAGGTCGCGACGCAATCTTCCGTGCCTGCGAGGCCGAAAGTGCCGGTGACCAGACCGGTGAAGACGGTGGCGAGAACGATCAACAGTGCCTTCGTCATCATCCCTCGCCTCCTAGCGAGGCGCGCGAACCGGTGCGCTCGAACCGAAGCATAGCATGACCGCCCCCCCTTGCGCCTCGTTCAGCTCGACCTTAAGGTATTCCTTGAAGCCTGTACGACAAGGAGGGCCTTTTTTCGGGAGCGTTCACAATGTGCAAACGCTATATGTTTGTCGCCTGTCTCGCACTGATACTCGCTCTGCCAGGCTGCGGCGACGAGGATAGCCCGATTGGCATCAGTACAGGCTCGGTCGAGGGAGTGCTCACGGAGATCGAGAGCGGGGCGCCGGTGCCCGACGCTCGCGTGTCGCTCTGGGAACCGGCAACGCTGCGCGCTGGCCCTCTCTCTACGCCGACCAACGCGACGGGGAGTTACCGGGTCGACCTGGTGGCTCCCGGCGACTACGTCCCTGTCATCTACCACAAGAACATGGTCATCTTCGGACGGACCGGTTCGCTCTTGCATGTCCGCGCCGGGCAGGTCGTTCGGCACGACCTGCGACTGCAGGCGAGCGGGCTCTGGACCGGAGAGGGCGCGAGGATCAACGGAACGGTTCTGGATGCGAATACTGGGGAGCCTGTCCCGGGCGCTCACGTCGGGGTCACGAGCTGGGCATTGGGAGGCGTGGACGTCGAAGTACCGTTCTTCGGCACCACGATACCCGAGTTGGGTGTCACCGACGAACTCGGCCGCTTCACGCTCATCACTCAGCCAAGCGAAGGCACGGGAGCCCTCTATTTTCCACCGTTCAGCGTGACGAAGTCCGGTTACAAGCCGTACACGATGGTCGGCCGAGGGCCAGCGTACGTGCCCGGATTGCCGGAGTTCGGCACCATGATCCCAGCGCCGCTGGATTCGGTCCTGAATGTCGAGATCCGACTCCATCCCGACCCGCTGGGCACCGGGCTCGGTGTCGTGCGCGGCCGAGTGATGTTCGCGGGCCAGCCGGTCCCGGGCGTACCCGTCGGACTGTCTCTCGCTGCCGTCGCCGCACCGGACACCTTTTCGCCCACGGTGCGGAAGGCAGGAAGGGACGGGATCGAAACGCCTCTCCCTGATCACACCGCCCTCTCGGATCCGTCCGGGGCCTTCGAGATCGACGCGATCCCGTTCGGAACCTACGTCGTCATCAGCGCCTATCTGGCCAACGACGGCTACAGGGCTTTGGCGCGAGACGAGGATCGACCCATCGTCACACTGACGTCTTCCACACCTGTCGACGTGGGCGACTTGCACCTCGCCAAGGCACTGCAACCGCTGAACCCGCCCGACGGCTCGCTCAGCGCCGAGCCTAGTCCCGAGATCCGCTGGGAGCCTTTGACCGGCCTGCCCGAGGGCTACACGCTGGTCGATTACCAATTGATCATCGATGACGACTACACGCTGGATATCATGGTCCACACGCAGGAACCCCGCTGGCAGGTTCCGGTGCGCATCCGCCCCAACGCCCACATGCGCTGGCTTGTTCAGGCACGTGTCGTTCAATCCGGTTCTGCGGACACACTGAGTATGGGGGTGACCGAACGGGCGGCGACCTTCACGGTGGGGTCCCCCGTGACCGTCACGGTCAGCCCGGGGACGAGCCCCACCTTTTCCTGGACGCCCTCCGAAGCCGGCTCCTGGCTCTCTGTGGAAGCCGTGGAGGATGGTGCCGATCAATGGGTCATCACCACGGATAGCACGAATGCCATCGTGCCACCGGTTCGCTACGGCATCGTGCCCGAGGGAGCGAGGGAACTTCGGGCCCCGGTCGCGCTCACGCGGGGCACGACGTACCTCTTGCTGCTGGTGCGGAATGCGGATGCGGGTGGATTCGAATACCTCGCCATCCACCGGTTCACGCCCTGACCATTCGTCGTCCCTCGCGTCCCAAAACGTGTTCGGCGGCCTTGGTGCGAGATCGTCACTCTTCTGATGAATGGAGCGCCCCATGCCAGATGAATCGCAGCAGCCAGGCGTGTCGGGTAGGGGAGGATCTGTCTCGATCCCGCTGGGGATCGCGTTCGGTGTGGTAGCAGGGGTCATCGGTGGGGCGACGACCGGCAAGTGGGGCGTTTGGCTCCCCATCGGGATCGCAGTGGGTCTGGCCCTCGGTGTCGCCGTGGCCCGGCGCACAATGGGCAAGCGGCCACCCGGGGAGCCGCTGCGCTGAAGACCCATCCTTAGGCTTCTCGCTCCACTCATTCGTTCGGCACGGTCGATGCGCCGTTCGATCGTGAACTTCGTTTACAGTGTCCGTCACCAGCATTGACAGTCCCGCACGCTTCGACCTTCATAACTCAAGGTTTTCCACCGACTCGCTCCTCGGCACGGTTCTTCCTTCGAGAGGAATCGGCATGTCACCATCGACTCAGGCGCTGCGTTGGCATCAAAACCACTTCCGGTGTGAGCCGGGTGACCCCGTGAGGCGCCTGGCGGCTGGAATCCCTCACCGTTCACCAAGGTGCGAGGTTTGGTGGGCGAGCCACCGAGACCGCTCTCTTTTCTCCAAGGAGTCGGCCGTTTGCGTAGCGAGCCATCGGGACCTCTCATCGTTCTCCAAAGTGCTGACCTTTCGTTGGCCGAGCGACCGGGACCGCTCACTTTTCTCCAAGGAGTCGGCAGTTTGGGTAGCGAGCCATCGGGACCTCTTATCGTTCTCCAAAGTGGTGACGTGTTCGGTGGCCGAGCGACTGGGACCTCTCATCGTTCTCCAAGGGGGTGACAGGTTCGGTGGCCGAGGACCGGGACCCCTGATCAGGGCAGGACCGACGCGAGCAGGCTTGCATTCACCATCCCGGGGTGCATCTTTGCGACATACCCGGCCCTTCCAGGCACGACCCGGGAAGGCGGCGCGCGGGAATGCACCGGGGGGCTTCCCGGTAGTAGGGGCGCGCAGGCCACAGGCCCGGCTGGGTCCACCCGGCGGCCTGGCCTGATACAAGTCCACCTCATGACCGGGAGGAGCCCCATGTGCGCCACCCTCGGGCGCGGGGCGAAGCGATCGGCCGCAGCGCCGTCGCATCTGCACCAGCCCAAGACTGAGCCCCCACCCAGCGTCCCGTCGCGGATCCTGCGTTCGTCCAGGATGCCCCGACTTTCTCGCCTTATGGCCGCCCTCGCCCTCTTGCCTGCGGCGAGTTGGGCGCAGCCCCCGGCGCCCCAAGAGCGCCCAGGGCAGCCACAACAAGCCCCCGAAGGAGAGCAGAAGATCCGCACCGATGCGGAAGCGCCGGTCTTCCCGCTGCGGCACACCGATGTGCGAGTCGAGATCTCCGGCAGCATCGCCCGCGTGCTCGTCGAGCAGATCTTCCAGAATCCCTACGACCGTCCCATCGAGGCGGTGTACGTGTTCCCGCTCCCGAACCGCGCCGCGGTGGACGAGATGGAGATCCGCATCGGCGACCGGGTGGTGCGCGGCGAGATCCGCAAGCGCGACGAGGCCCGGCAGATCTACGAGCAGGCGCGGCGCGAGGGCCGCGTCGCCGCCCTCCTCGATCAGGAGCGCCCCAACATCTTCACCCAGCAGGTGGCGCACATCCTACCGGGGCACGAGATCCGCGTTCGCATCCGTTACGTCGAGACGCTGCCCTACGAAAACGACGCCTACGAGATGGTCTTCCCCACCGTCGTTGGGCCGCGATTCATCCCCGGCGTCCCCCTCGGAGCTCCTCGCGTGGAGCCTGCCTCCGCCGGCGGTGCGGGGAATCACGGCCCCGGCGGACCCGGCGACACGGGAGAGTCCGGAACCGCGGACATCTCGCTACCTGGTGGTCACCGACAGACCGGCAGCGGCTGGGCACCGGACACGGACCGCGTCCCCGATGCATCGCGCATCACGCCTCCTGTCGTCCCGCCTGGCCAGCGCAGCGGCCACGACATCGACATCCGCGTCGATCTCGATGCCGGCGTGCCGCTCGCGGCGATCGAAGTGCCGAGCCACGCCGTGGACATCGAGAGGCAGGGGCGGAACCGGGGGCGGATCGTGCTCCGCCCGACCGACACGCTCCCCAACAAGGATTTCGTTCTGCGCTACCGCGTCGCCGGCACGGTCCCGGAGTTCGGTTTCCTCGCCCACCGCGACGGCGACGGGGAGCCGGGCTACTTCGCCCTGCACCTCGTGCCCGAGCTCGAGGTGAGCGCCCGCGAGGCGCGCCCGAAGGAAATGATCTTCCTTCTCGACACCTCCGGCTCCATGCGCGGCGAGCCGCTCGCCCGCTCCAAGGCCGCCATGCGCTGGGCCATGCAGCACCTGGGACCCGACGACACCTTCCAGATCATCCGCTTCTCGGAAGCAGCCTCGTCCTTCGCCGCCGGACCGGTGGCGAACACACCCGAGCAGGTGCAGCGGGGGCTCGTCTATGTCGAGCAGCTCGAGGGCGAAGGCGGCACACACATGCTGGCAGGCATCCTGGCGGCGCTTCGCATTCCGCCCGATCCGGCGCGACTGCGCGTCGTCTGCCTGCTCACCGACGGCTACATCGGCAACGAGACGGAAATCCTCGCCGCCGTGCGCCAGGAACTCGGTGAGGCCCGTCTGTTCTCCTTCGGCATCGGTTCGAGCGTGAATCACTACCTCCTGGACGAGCTCGCCCTGGAGGGCCGGGGCGCGGTGGACTACATCGCCCTCGACGGTGACACGCGGCCGCTGGTGGAGCGCTTCTATGCGCGCATTGCCCGCCCCCATCTCACCGACCTCAGTCTCGACTGGGGCGATCTGCAGGTCGAAGGCATGGTCCCCGAACGGCTGCCCGACCTCTTCGCCGGGCAGACGCTCGTGGTTTCAGGACGCTACCGCGCTGCCGGCAGGGGCGAGATCCTCCTCCGCGGCAAAATCGGGCGGCGCCATTTCGAACGCCGACTGGCCGTGGTCCTTCCCGCCAAAGAGAGCCAAAACGGCGCCCTCGGCACGCTCTGGGCCCGGCGGCGCATCGAGGCCCTGACGCGCCTCATGGTGCGAGGGGAGCAGGAGCCCTACGTCCGCGAGCTGACCGAGACGGCGCTCGCCTTCCACCTGGTGAGCCGCTACACCTCCTTCGTCGCCGCAGACAACCAGGTCGTTTCCAAAGACGGCGAGCCCATGCTCGTCCCGCAGCCCGTGGACATGCCGGAGGGTGTGAGCCACGAGGGCGTCTTCGGTGTGCAGACGCAGGGGATTTCGGGCATGACCGGTGCGGCACTGAACACAGGCACCGTGGTCCAGAGTGGCGAGCTGCACGTGCGCGGCGGGCGGTCGGGCATAGTGACTACACGTATCCAGCCGAATCTACCGCCCACTGTGGCGGCTCCTGCGCCCACTTCGGCACCTGGCATCGGTACGTTGGCGTCGGCGCTCGAGAAGAGCGAGGAGAGCTCCCGGGTCGACACGGTCGAGCGCCGTCTCGCTCCCGGAACGCTCGAAGTACAGATAACCATCGACCGGCAGAGGTTGCTGGTCGGCGAACGCGGCCACCTTCGTCTCACGGTGCGGAACCGGAGCGCGGCTGGCGTCCAGGTTCCCGAGGTAGTCACCTGGAACGACGTGCAGGTACGCATCACCCACAACGGCAAGTCGGTGACGGCGGCACCTTCGGGCCACGGGCGCGGGAGCGGCAGTGTTCTGCTCGCACCGGGCGAGACGCGCACCTATGAGCTCGTCCTGGACGAAGCACCGGGTCACACATTCGCCGCCGCGGGGCGCTTCGAGATCGAGATGGTGGAAATTGGTTCCCTGCTGCTTCCCGAGCCGCACCCACGCGCCACAGTGCGCATCGAGTAGGCGCGAGCGCCCCGAAGCTCGATCGGGTGTTCATGATTCACATGAGGGCGCCTCAAAGGGGCGCCCTCATGCCTGCAAGCCGGAGAGCGCGCCGCCTGGCTCGATGTCCACTGGTTCCCTGCAGTGCACGAAGACCCGCGCCGACTTGGTGCCGAGCAGGGTCCACGCGGCTCCCTCGACCCTGAGAATGCTGCCTTCGCGCAGAGCGAGAACGGGAAGACCCGGATTGCAAGCGATGAACTCGAGGAGCCGCTCGGCACGGGTCTCGCCAGCATGCTCCGGGATCTGCGCATCGGTGTAATGCGGGTTGATCTGGAAGGGTATGAGGCCGAGGGCGCGCAAGCTCGGCGGCTCGACGACGGGCATGTCGTTCGTCGTCCGCACTGTGGGGCAGGCCACGTTGGCGCCGGCACTCCAGCCGATGTACGGCATCCCGGCCATGCCCCGCTCGCGGATGGGCTCGAGCAAGCGCCGCTGGTACAGCTCCTCCAGCAGTCGGAAGGTGTTGCCGCCACCGACCGCGATGGCTGCAGCAGAGCGCACCGCGGCCTCGGCATTCGCGACTGTATGAATGGAACGCACGCGATAACCCAAGGGGGCGAGACCCGCCTCGACGCGCGCGGCGAAAGCATCGTAGGGGAAGCGCACCGCCGCGAAGGGGACGAAGAGCACCTCCCGCACCTCGCGGCCCAGGAACGTCTCGATGCTGCCGGTGGCATGCTGCAAGAAGCCGCCGCCGAAGTTGGTGGAGTTGCTGAGCAAGAGCAAGCGGGGGGCGGTCATGGGGTCATCCTAGGGTATTCCGTTCGTGAGCTCGACCGTGCCAAGCTCGGCGACAAGCCGCGGGTGGCAAACGCACGAACCAGTGCCTGCCGGCCATGGACGCCGCGGGCGCCCGGTTCCACCGCGGGCGCCCGCTGACGTTCGATTCCTTGTTCCACCGCCCAGCGAGCTCCGACTCGGCGCGGCGATCACCCTGCCACCGTCACTTCTTGGCCAAGGACATCTTCACCGGTTCCCAGATCGCCTTCAGGCCGGCGACCTGATCGGACTTGAGGCCGACTTCGCTGGCTGCCGCGGTCAGGCTCGAGCCGACGGCGTCGACCCCCGCCGCATCCAGCTTCTTGTCCTTCAAGGCACCCTGGAGATCCGTGCCCTTCTCGAAAGCGTAGCCGCCCGTCTTGGCGATGCTGTTGTAGAGACCCATCTTCGTTTGCTTGATGCCTTCGCTCCCGAGAGCTTGGCTGAGCATGGAATTGGCACTCATGTTCCTACCGAAGCTGTCGATGAGCTTCGACACGCCGGTGACACCTCCGAGCGTGCCCCACAGCCCACCGCCGACGTCTTTGGACCCGGCGCAGGAGAGGACGCAAGACAGGGCGAGAACGATGGGCAACGCGAATCTCTTCGAACGCATGATATGCGGACCTCCCGTGAGTTGGGGGCTCCTCGAGGCACAAGAGATGCCGCATTGTCCAGCCCGACCCCGCGCCTGTCAACCCGGCAGGCAGGAGATCAGAACGCCAGTTCCTCCCCCGGGATGAAGCGCCGTCGCGGATCCGGAAGTTGCAGCCAAGCGTCGTCCCACTCCTTGATCACTTCGATGCGCTCGAAACGCAGTCGTCCATCGAAAACGCCATCCATGAACATCTCGATGTCTGCCGGCACCTGCACGGCCCCGGCCTTCTCGAAGCCGTGGTACACGAACTTCCGCACCACGTCTTTCTTCGTGCCCATCCCCTCGGCCTCGGTGCCGGGAAACTCGAGGGCCACGAGACGGCCATTGTCCTTGGCGAGGGAGAGAACGGCCTTACCACGCCCGTCACGCACCTCCACCCGCCACACCGCGGCACCGGCCTCCTCCCCTTCGCCTGCAACGACGGGATCGAGCGACAGCGCCTGCAGCAGGAAGGGCAGTCGGTGCGCGGCGCGTTCACGATTCTCGTCCAGGGGGATGTCGTCCCAGGTGGAGCGCGAACGGCGTTTGCACATCGTGCCGTCGTACATCGTCACCGTGGTCCTGGTGCTCCCGCGAAACTCGAAAGCGACCTCGGTCCGGAGGGCGCCGTCGGCGCGCTCGTAATAGACCGCATCCATGGCCCGACCCACGAGCCGCCCGCCACCTTCATAAGTGCCGCTTGCCTTCCAATGCGGCATCGCCTGCAAGGCGGCGCGTCCGCCGTGGAAGGCGATGGCTTTTTCGAGCAAAGCGCGCGCCTCCGACGCCTCCGCCCGGAGGGGAACGGCGCCCAGGAACAGGAGCGCCAAGCACGCCGTCGGTGTGGTGAGCCTCGCCGCCACTCGGCGGCTCTGGATGTTCCGGTGGTTCACTGGCCGCCCTCCTTCTTCTCGCTGTTCGGCTTGCCGTGCGGTGCCACGCTCCCGTCCGCCGGCGCTGCATCCGGTGTCGGGGCCTCCGGACTCGCCGACTGCGCGCCGGTGTTCCCCGCTGCTCCTGCCTTCGCCGCGGCACCGGCGGCGGCGTCGGCGCCTGCAGAGGTTCCCTGCGCCGCACTCGCGTCCGCGGCTCGCGCTTCCGGCGTGACCACGGGCTTCGTTTCCCGCTTGGGTGCGATCGCCTTCCACGCTCCTGCCGGCACGTCGAGCGGCGCCGGCGTCGAGCGCCCGGACGCCACCTCGGCGCTCACGAGGAAAGCGAGACGCGCTGCCTTCTCCACCTTTCCCGGCAGCACCTTGTCGGCGGTGTCGCCGGGCTCGTGGTAGTCCTCGTGGGTGCCGGAAAAGAGGGACGCCGTCGGGATGCCACCCAACCAGAGGCTGCCGTTGTCGCTGCGGCTCGCCCCGGCGCCGGCATCGTCGTTCAGGGCGAAGCCGACCTCGGAGGCGAAGCGATCGAAGAGGGCGGTCAATTCGGGCGTCTCCGTCCGGCCCACGACAGACATTTCGCCCTCCTTGTTGCGACCCAGCATGTCGAGGTTGATCCCCGCCACGATCTTGTCGAGGGGCACGGCGGGCTTGCGCACGAAGTAGGCGCTGCCGAGGAGACCTTTCTCCTCCGCGCCCCAGCCGACGAAGAGAAGGCTACGAGCCGGTGCCGGCGACAGCGAGGCGAAGGCCTCGGCGATCGCCACCACCGCCGCCGTGCCCGAGGCGTTGTCATCGGCACCAGGGTGAATCTCCGCGGTGCGGCGGTCCTTGCCGACGTGGTCGTAGTGCCCGCCGACGAGGACGTATTCCTTCGCGAGCTCCGGATCGGAGCCCGGGAGGATGGCGAGGACGTTGCTCGTCGGCTGCCGCTCCACCTCGACCGCATGGACGAAGCGCACCGTGACCGCGGGCACCGCGAAGGCTTTCGATCTGCGCCCCGCGTCGAGATCCCGTTGCAGGGCCTTCCAGTCCCGCCCCGCATCGAGCCAGCGCAGCAGCTCCTGCGAAGCGTGCGCCGCCAGGACGCCGAGGGGCTGGTTCAACCCGTCGACGCTCGCGGTGCCGCGCGGCCGGGCGGGATCGTCCTTCGGCAGCTTGCGTTCCTCCGCGGTCAAGTAGGTCCAGCCACCCAAGGAGTTCGAAGGATTGGACTGCACCTCGTGGAGCAGCGGATCGTCCACCACGAGGAGCGCCACGGCGCCGCGCGCGGCGGCGACACGCGCCTTCTGCCGCAGCGAAGCATGCAGTGTCATCTCCCGGCCCTCGAAGAACTTGCTGCCTGACTTGCCGTCTTCGTCGGGCTCGTGCCGCAAGACGACCACCACTTTGCCCTTGGCGCCGTTGGCGCCGAGGGCGGCGTAATCGTCCCATTTGTATTCCGGCGCGACGATGCCGTAGCCGGCGAACACGACCGGCGCTTCGACGCTGCCGATCTCGGAGAACGAGAGCGGCACCCAGTCCGTGCGCAGCGCCAAGGGGCGTGAGGAGGTGGCGCTCCCGCTGCGGCGCGTGAGCGTCAGCTCCTCTTCCGGCGCCAAGGTGCGCCGGACGAGATCGAAGCGTTGCAGGTAGCCGTCCTTCGACCCGGCGCGGAGACCCGCGGCCTGGAAACGGGAGACGAGGTAGTCCGCCGCCACCTCGGCGCCGCGTTCGCCGGCGTCGCGCCCTTCGAGGCGCGGCGAAGCCAGGAAGCGGATGGTGGCGATGATCTCGTCCGCATGGATGCGTTGACATGCCGCCTTCACCTCGGCGGGAAGCTCGACCGCTGCCGGCTTGACCTCGCCGGCCGGCGGGGCTGGGGGTCGCGCCGACGACGGGGCGGGGCGCGGGGACGGCTGGGCCGCGACGGTGAACGGTGTCACGGCGAGAGTGAGCGTCGCTACCCCGGCGATGCAGGCGGCGGCAACATGCGATTGGAGCGTTTTCGTGGGCATACACACCCCTTGTGGAGAACGATCGCCTCCTCAGAGTACCCGAAATCGCTGCTGACCGGGAGCACTCGTCTCGCTGCTGGCTGCCGCGGAATCTGACCGTGGTATGCTGACTTTTCGCCTCGCTTTGTCGTTCCCCCTTCGAGTCATGCGGCGCTCGGCGCCCTGCACCTGGTGTGCACTTACCAATTCGAAGCGGCCGGACCGGACTCCACCCGCCTCACCTTCTCGGCGCATGCGACTGGCGAATTCGAAGACGGCTGGCCAGCCGCGGTGGACGGCGTCTGGCGGCATTTCCTCTTCGAGCGTTTCAAACCCTACGTCGAGAGGGGCGAGCACCTGAAGGCAGCGAAGACGAAGCAGGACTGAAGAGGAACGCGCCGTTGACAGTCAAAACGAGCAGGTGTTGGCGGGACCGGTGGCGACGGTTGCAGTCAGGACATCTCCGTCCGGATTACCGTCATTCCCCAGGACGCCTGGCGTCGCCACCTGGAGGGGAACATCCTCGTCCCGCTTCTCATTGTAAAACGAAGGTTGCGGGATGAGCGCTGCTCTTTCCGCTGCTGTCGTCGAGATTCCTCGCAGACCCTCGTCGGGGTGGAAGGTGGAGACTCCCCAACCTTGCCAGCGACCTCGATTGCGCCAGGCCACCCAGTGATGACCGGCCAGGCCGGCTTGCGCCGGTCCGAGGCAGGCGCGATCATGGGAACAGGGAACCACGAGGGGTTGGGCCGCTCGAACCGGGCTTAGGGGAACCCATGCACCGACAGGAAGAGCGAAGGCGGGGCCTGACGTTGCACCCGTCCCTCGATCGTCGCTACGAGCACGCCGATCTCACCTCGCACCGGCACAAGAACCGGCGGCGCCGGCGTTTGACCTTCCTGGCCGAGAAGTCCGTGCAGGCGATGGTGGCGCACTACGCGCGGGAGCTCGAGGCGGAACCGGCGGAGTTCGAGGCCTTCGCTGCCGAGGTGGGACGGCGCCTGCGTCTCGAGCTGCAGCCGGAGTGGACGCTCGACCTGGCCGAGACTCGCGCTCTGGCTCTGGCGGAGGCGCTGTTCGTCGAGCTGGAAGTAGAGTCTGAAACGCCGCGCCCGGAGGACGACCCGGACGAACCGGGACGCGCTCCGGGCACGGGGTCCACCTGAAGCTCAGGGCGCGATGGTGATCGCCACGCTCCCTTGCGGCGGCGCATCGGGTTCCACGGCGCTCTGCGCCTGGATGCGGGCCGGATCACCGATCACGAGCGACCCGAGTTGCTGCACGAGCGTCTGCGACAATGCATTCGCCACCTCGAAGCTGCGTGCCGTCGCCTTCACCTGGATCGGCTGCTGCGTGCGCGGTGACTGATTGATCCAGCTCGCCGCCTCGAGGACGATGGGAGCCGGTGCTGTACCCGGCCGGTTCGCCGCCGGGCCTCCGAGCCGCTCGCCGGCAAAGAGGAGCACCAGCGCCTGCGGCGTCTCGCGCCGATAGGAAGGCAGCTGGAAACCGTCGCCGACGAAGTTACGCTTGTTGCCCGCCCGGTCGAAGGCCTCGAAAACGTAAGAGTAGGTCAGGCCCGGCTGGCAGGGCTTGCCCGTCGCATTGAGACCGTTCCATTCGATCTCCTTGGGGGGCGAGCCGGTGCCTTTGAACTCCACGACCTGTTCGCCCCGCGAGTCCACCACCGCCAGCCGCCAGCGCTCCACCCCGGTCACCGCCGGATGGAAACGCGCCACCGGCCCGGTGGTCATCTCGTCGAGCCAGGGCCGCCCCTGGTAGGGTGTGCGCACCAGCGCCGAGGTCTGCAGATACGGCCTCACCAGCTCCGGCTTCTCGCGGTCGAGGATCTCTTGCGAATCCCCGAGTTCCAACCCGGGGCTCTGGCGCGGGTCGAGCTGGAGATCGAGCGGCGGGCGCTCGAACTCGATGCGGATGCGATCCTCCCCTTCCACCGTGAGGCTGCCGAACGCAGTGCCTTCCTGACCGGCGGGTAGGGTCATCTTCGGCTTCGCTGCGCTCTTGCCGGGATTCGGGGGCGCCGGTGTGGTGTCTTCGGCCTTGGGCGCCGCGGCGGTCTTGGCCGGCGACGCTTTCGCCTTGGCCTTGGTCGCCGGTGCCGCAGGCTTGGAGTCGGTACTCTTGGCCGTCTGGCTCACCGACTTGGACGGTGCACTCGACGACGCTGCCGTCGTGGCCTTCGCCGTGGGTGCCGCCGCCTTGGCCTGGCTCGTGGTGCTGTCGCTCTTGGCGAGCTTCGCGTCCAGCGCGACCGGCGTGAGCCAGAGCGTGGCGGTCATGGCCGCAGCGATCCATGGAACTCGTTGCACCGTCATCTCCCATCACCTCGCAGGTCTCGACCGGTGGGCTCGGCCTGTGGCGACCGGCGTGCGGTCATGGTCTGGTCCGGCGCTCGGCCGGCTCGCTTCGCGGCCGATCTCAACCGGAGCTCAACCGGTAATGGAACGTGATCCGTCCCCACTGCTCACCGGTGGAGCCGGGACCCAACGCTTCGAAGCGCCAGCCGCGCAATGCGGTCACGGCATTGGCGTCGAAGTCTTCGAAGCCCGACGTCTTCTCCACCAAGATGTTCTCCTTGATGTGACCGTCGGGTCGGACCACGAAGTAGAGACTCACGGTCGCCTCGACACCTTGCACCTCGGCCCAGTCCGGATAGGCCGGCGTCTGCTGCTGCAGGATGTTGCGATCCGCGATCGGACCGAGGAGCGAGGCGCCGGCGAGCTTCCGCACCTTGGCGTTGTCCACGTCCTGGGGTTTGGAGCGTTGGCTCTCGAAACTGGGCGCGCTCACGGTCGCCAGCTGCGGGAGCGACGTGGCCGGCAGGCCAGTGCCCGCCCGCGTCAAGGCCACGGGCCGCGTCCCACCGCCACCGCTCCCCGTCGCGCTGGAGCCGCCGGCACCCGTCCCACCGCCCGCGGTGCCGCTACCGCCGCGGCGCAGGCCGACGGCCGCGCCGGAGGGCGAGGTTCCAACTCCCGCCAGCTGCGAGCCCGCCATGGGAATCGCCATGGGGGCCGCAATGGGGCTCACCGGACCGCTGTGTGCTTCGCGTTGCATCGAGGCCATCCGGGCATTGAGCACGTCCTGCAAGCTCCGCGAGGTCTGCAACGCCGGCGCCTGTTCCGAACGGGTGAGGGTGCGCTCGAACTGGTGCTCTTCCACTGGGTGCGGCCGTGTCGCCTGGGTGCTCGGAGCCGCGGCTTCCGCCGCGGCCGCTGCCGGCGGCGGTGAGGCCGGACCTGGAGGAGGCGACGCCGGCTTCAAGCTCGACGGGTCGATCCAGGCGATCTCGGTCAGCGTCGGCCCTTCGGCCAGGACCATGGGTCGGAGCGCCAGCCAGGTGAGCAGGATGAGATGCACCAGGAAGCTGGTGATCTGCGCCCGCCGGGTCTGCACCGAGATGAACCGGTGCTCCTGTCGTGCCGCGATGGCACTCACTGCCGTTCCTCCGTCTTCGGCGATGCCGCCACCGCCATGCGTTGAGCGCCGGCGCCACGCACCCGGGCGAGGATGTCGGCCACCTGGGCGTACTGCACGCCGCGATCGGCGCGCACGACGACGAGGGTTCCCTCGCCGGTCCCCTGCAAGCGGCTGTGGAGCTCGTTGTCGAAGCGGGCGAACTCCACCATGTCGTCGTCGATGGCCAGCTCTCCCGACCTCCCCAGGGTGACGGTGAGCCGGCTCTGGCTCTCGATGCCGCGGGTGCGCGCCTGCGGCACCTCCACATCGATGTTGGCGACCGAGAGCATGGGCATGGTCATCATCAGGATGACGACCAGCGTCAGCGCCACGTCGATGATCGGCGTGACGTTGATCTTGGCCATCGGCACCTTTGGTTTCACGATGAGCGCGCCCATGTTACCTCCCGAGCACGGCGATCTCGCTGGCACCAGCGCACTTGGTCACGTCCAGGACCTCGACGAAGGTGCCGTGGGTGATGCCGTCGGCACAGGACAAGAGCACCTGGCGTTCGGCGCTGCGCTCGAGCAGCGGCTGCAAGGCATAGGTCAGGTTCTCCCGCCCCACCATGCGCCGGTTGATCCGCACGCTGTCGTCGGAGACGACGGCGATCTCGATGAACTCGTGCTTCTCCACCTGCTTGGCCTTCTGGGCCCGGGCTTCCGCCTGGTTCACCCCGATGCTGGCCTCGAAGGCGAGCGGCGCCGCCAGCAACAGAATGACCACGAGCACCAGGGAGACGTCGATGAGCGGCGTCATGTTGATGCTGAGATCGTCCGACTTCGGCAGCGACTTCTGGAACACGATGTTCTCCCATTCGAGCTGTGAGCTCTGCAAAACCTACCGTTCAGGCACCGGCTCCCACCGGGTGCCGCGTCGTCGCCCCCTCGGGGACGTGGCGGCCCGATACCGAGTGCTCGCCGGCCGCAGCACGCAGGCTGCGCGTGTGATTCTCCGCCACCGTCAACATGACGTTCATCTGGCGGGCGAAGTGGTTGTGGAACATGAGGGCCGGCACGGCAACGACGAGACCCGTGGCCGTGGTGATCAGCGCCTCGGCGATCCCTGCCGCCACCACGGAAGGCGACGACGAGCCGGACATGGCCATGTCATGGAAGGCGCGCATGATGCCCCACACGGTGCCCAAGAGGCCGATGAGGGGCGCGGCGCCAGCCATGGTTCCCAGGAAGCCCATGTTGCGCTCCAAGAGCAGGCGTTGTTCCGACAGGGACACCTGCATCTTTTCTTCCACTTCCTGCGCCGGCAGCCCGCGCTGCTCCAGGACCTGCGCCGCCACCGAACCCATGGGATGGCCGGTCTTGCGGCAGGCCCAGATGGCCTCCTTGACCTCGCCGGCACGCAGGCGCGTCATCGCCGTGGCCAGCGTCTCGTCCGGGTTGCCCCGCCGCTTCCAGTAGTAGTACAGGCGCTCGAGCACGACGCCCGTGGTCAGCACGCTGCACGCCAGGAGGCAGAGCATCGTGGGGCTCGTGCCGATGATTTGAAGCCAGTCGAACGACATCATGGTGCGGACTCCTTCCCTCTACGGAACTGCGGCTTCGAGCTGGGCAACGCGCTCCTTCGCGGCTGCCACCATCTCCGCGTCCTTGGCATTGCGGACGAGGTCGCGGTACGCTGCCAGCGCACCCTTGAAGTTGCCCTTCTCCTCGTGCAGCGTCGCCAGACGCACCACGGCGGAGAGACGGAAGGCGTCGGACTTGTCCGATGCCTGCATGGCCTTCTGGTACGAGGCCACGGCAGCGTCCGCCTGGCCTTCCTGCTCGCGGCAAGCGCCCATGCGGTAGTAGAGCTCGACAGCGAGCTTCGCCGGGGGTCCGCCGGCCAGAGCCTTCTGGTACTCCTCCAAGGCCTGGCCACAGTGGCCCGCCTTCTCATGCAGGTCGCCGAGCTGGTAGGCCACGTCGATGCTGCGAGGATCCCCGGGATGCTCGGTGCGGTAGCGCTCCAAAGAGGTGCGGGCCGCTTCCGTGTCGCCCAGCACGCGCTGGCAGAGCGCCAGGTTGTAGAGGCAGGCCGTCCTGGTTTCGGCGTTGGCTTTTTCGCTGTCCAAGACGCCGGTGAACTGCACCGCGGCGCGCATGTGGTCGCCGGCCTGGAAGTCCAGCATCCCGAGGCGGAACTGTGCCGTCGGCCGCAGCTCGCTCTCGGGGAAGAACATGAGGAACTGGTCGTAGCCGCGCCGCGCCTCGTCGGTCTGCTGGTTCTGCTCGGCGGCGTCGGCCATGAGGAAGTGCGCTTGATCGGCGGCGGTGAAGCCAGGGAACTGGGTCACCACGCGGCGGAAGCCCTCGATGGCCTCGGCCCAGCGTTTCGCCTCGTAATGGTGCATGGCGATGCGGAACTGGGCGTCGGCGGCGAAGGAGCTGGTCGGGTACTGCTCCACCAGCTGCGCCAAGGTGGCGATGCCGCCCTTGTCCTGACCGAGGCGGTAGAGAGCGAGCTCGCTGCCGCGGGCCGCTTCCTTCGCCATGACGGTACCGGGGTAACGCTGGCCGACCTCGGAGAATTCCTGCAAGGCTTCACCGTCGCGGCCGGCGTTGTAGTCGCACTGCGCCAGGCGCAGGTGCGCGAGCGCCGCCGCCTGGCTCTCGGCGAAGTTCTCCAGCAACCCTTGGTAGCAGCGCTTGGCATCGGCGTAGTGCTCGGCGCGGAAGTAGAGGTCTCCGACCCGCGCCCAGGCGCGTTCGGCGATCTCCGACTTCGGCGCTTCCTTCACCAGCATCTCCCAACGATCCACGGCGTCGCCGTTGCGGTCGAGCCGCGTGTAGGCGACGCCCGCCTGGTAGAGAGCCAGTTGGCGGCCGGAGTGACCGGCGAAGCGTTTCAGGTAATCGTCGTAGGCCGCCGCCGCCTCGGCGTATTTCTTGGAATTGAAGAGCACGTGCGCCTTGTTGAGGTAGGCGCTGCCCAGGAAATCGGCGTTGCCCGTGGCGGCGTAGCGCACCAGCATGCGCTGCTCCGTCTCGATGGCGAGGGCGTCCTTGCCCTGCTGCGCGTAGGTCCAAGCCAGCAACCGGTTGGCGTGCAGCGCCACGGCGTGGTCCGGGAACTCCTGCACCAGCTTGCTGAGCGTGCCCTGGGCCTCGTCGTGCCGGCCCATGGCGGCCAGCGCGTCGGCGTCGATGAGCAGCGCGTAGGCGCGCCAGCTGGAACGGCTCGGCGGCATCTGCTGCAGCGTCATGTGCGGCGCCCCGGAGAGCTGCCCCAGGTCCCCGGCCTTGTGGTAGCAGAGCTCCAAGAGACAGAGCGCCGCTTCCACCAGCTCTTGATGTTCCGGCGAAGCGAAGACCAGCACCGCCGCATCCTTCGGACGCTGGGCGTAACGGTCGAGCACGAGCTGGAAGTAGGGCGCCGCGATCAACGGCTTGCCCTGCTCCATGAGACCCACACCGGCCAGGTAGGCCGCTGCCGGCGACTCCGCTTCCAAGGGATAGCCGCGGACGACGGCCTGGTAGGCGCTCGTCGCCTCGGCCTTGCGGTTGAGCGCGTCCAAGCAGCGGCCGACCCGATACTGGGCCGTCGCCGCCAAGGCATGTTCGAAATAGGTGGTGAGGAGTCGGTTGTACTCGACGATGGCGGGCTCGTACTGCTGCTGCGAGTACGCCACCTCGCCGAGGAGGTACTGGGCGCGAGCGGCGAAGCCCGTGCCGGGGTACTTCGCCACCACGCCTTGCAGCTCGCTGCTGCCGGTTGCGGTGTCGCCATCCAGCACCAGAGCCCCGGCGCGGCGCAGCTCGGCCTCGGCGCGCAGGTCCGGCGTCTGCACCCGTTCCGCCACGCGGCGGAATTCTTCCGCGGCGCTGCGGAACGCCTTGCTCTCCAGGAACGAGTTGGCCTTGGCGAGCATGGCGTGCTCGCGGAGCGGCGACTCGGGGTAGCGGTCCACGACTTCCTGATAGTGGGCCGCCGCCTTGAGACGAGCGCCGAGAGCTGCCTGACACAGTGCCCGCAAGTAGGTGGGCCCGGCGCCGCTCTGCGTTCCGAGAGCGGCGAGAGCCTCGTTGTACCTCTGGTTCAGATAGTGGAGCGTCGCATCGGCCAGGACGACGCGCGGATCCTTCTGCAGATGCGGCCGCTGCTTCACCAACTCCGCCAGCGTCCTCGCCGCTTCCTCCAGGGCCATGCGGCGGATGGCGTTCCAGGTCCGCGCCAGCCGCACTTCCGGAAGGAGCGAGCTCTGCGGGTAGCGTTTCTCCCACTTCGCCCATTCCTTGGCGGCCTCGGCATCCTGGCCCTTGGCCTCCAGCGCTTGGATGCGCGCCATGCCGGCATCGTCGGCGAAGACGCCGCCGGACTTCTCCGCCTCGCCGAAGTACTGCGAGGCCCGAGCGTAGTCGTGGCGACCGTACTGGACCTCGCCGGCGAGCAGCTGCGCCGCCAGCCGTCGATCCCCGCTGAGCCCGCCGCGTTGCGCCTGGCTCAGGGCCTGCTCGACATCGGCCAGCGCGGCTTCCCGCTCTGCGGGGGCGCGCAGCGGCACCTGCTCGAGCTGCATCCCCACTTCTGCCAGTGTCGCCGGGCGGGTCGAAACCTCTTCGCCGCCCTGGGTGAGGGCCGGTGCGGCGACGAGAAGCGCCACCACACCGGCGACCTGCATCGACCTCATGGCTCCGCTCCCTTTCACGGCTGGACTTCGACCGGCACCGAGCCCTGCGGCCCGCCGGTGGAGATCTCGACGCTGCGCATGCGGCTCAGGACCTCGCGACCGTCGGCATCCGTGACCACCATGTGGTAGCGATAGACGCCATCCGCGAGCGGCATGCCGAATTCGTCCTTGCCGTCCCACATGACGTGGGCCGGGGGCACGCCCTTGCCACCGAAGCTGCGCACCACTTGATTGGAGGCGCTCAGGATCTCGAGCTTCCAGTCACGCGCGTCCGACTTGGTGTGCGACTCCAGCTGGATCTTGGTGACCGACTGCTGGCCCGTCGGCGAGAACACCGGCGGGTCGGCGACGGAGCTGGCGAAGAAACCGCCGAACTTGTAGGAGATTCCGAAGCGGTGCGTCATGCCCAGCTCGTGGTCGGAAACGCCGTAATCGAAGCGCATTCCCGACGCCAGGCGGTAGCTGAAGCCACCGGTGGCATAGGCCTCGTTGTAGCCCAGGCGCAGCGCCATGGTCGGATGCACCCAGAACTCGGTGCCGGCGTGCATGGTGGCGCCGGGGCCATCGCGGGAATCGACTTCCGCCGCGATGGTGCCGCGGCCGCCGAGGACGCGGAGTGCCACGCCGCCGCGCACCTCGGTGGGATAGGTTTCCTGCAATTCGCGCAGCTGCAGGCTCGGCCCGCCGACGTTGAGCAGCGAGACGCCGACCCGCACCTGCCGCGTGACATCGGCCATGGCTCCCAGGTCCATGCCGAAGCCGGCGGCATCGAAGTCCTCCAGGGACTGGCGCGCCACCTTGAAGTTGGCGCCGAAGGAGAGACGGGGCGAGATGGCTTTCGAAGCCGTGAGCAGCACCGCCATCTCCCCGGAGTCGAAGGTGCCCAGGTTCTCGTTGAGCTCGCTCGTCCGTTCGAAATCACCGGACGAGAGGGACACCACCGTGATCCCGAAGCTGGGGATGCGCTTCGCCGGCAATGCGAAGCTGAAGCCGTTCATCGAGGTACTCTCGAACAACCGCGACATCTCCAGGTGCACCTCGTTTTGATCGAGGAGCGCCAGACCTGCGGGGTTCCAGAGCACGCCCATGGGCTCGTTCATCGCGGCTACGAAGGCGCCGCCGTATCCGACCGAGCGGGCCCCGGCGTAGCGCGACAGCCAATCTCCGGGCGCACCGTTGCTCTGTTCCTGGGCCCGCGCTTGCAGCGCGGCTCCGAGGATCGCGACCAGGCCCAGAGCTAGACCACGGCCGCACTGCGTGGAACGTGCGTGGCGATGCATGTCTCCTCCGTTCAGTGCACGACCGCGATCTTGCGGTGCATCTTGTGCAAGGTCTCACCGACGCCTTCGGCGTTGATGATGAGCAGGTAACCACCGCTGGCGACGAACTCGCCCTTGCCGTTCTTCCCATCCCAGACGAACTCGTTCAGGCCCGCCTGGCCGCCCGGAGAACCCAGGGGGAACTCCTTGCGCAGCACCAGGCCGCCGGCCAAGGTGTAGACCTCGAGCTTGACGTTGGCGTTGTCATCCAGCTTGTAGGCGATCGTGGTCGGCGCCTCCTTCGGATGGAACGGATTCGGGTAGCTGGTGATGTGGCCGCCCGGGGCGTCCGGATCCACGAAGGCGGTCTGGATGTCATAATCCGTGATGAAGCCGGCGCTCCGCGCCCGCAGCTTCGTCACCGCCGGCTGGCGCCCGCTGTGAAAGTCCGCCTGCGCCCTGCCGGCGGCGTCGGTGACCGCATCCACCGGGTTCGTTCCCGCCAGTTCGAGGCTGTCGATGGGCGCGATCTCCCCGGGCCCGCTCACGAGCTCGAAGGTCACCGGGCGGCCGGGGACGCCGTTGCCGTAGAAGTCGAGCAGATCGGCGTTCACAGCGGCGTGCTTGTTCCCCTGCACCCAGGTCGGCGCGCTCGACAGCAAGAGCTGCGTCGGCGGGCCGGGCAGGATGGTCACCGCCTCGGTGCGGGCGATGTTGCCCGCCTCGTCCCGCACCTCGAGCACGATGGGCTCGGCGAAGGTATAGGTCTCCGGCACCAGCTCGATTCCCTGCGTGACCTGGAAGCCGGTGCGGGCCAGGACGCCGCGCCCGGCGTCGCCGCTCGAGGCGTGCCGCACGCTCACGTCCACGTTGCTGCTGAGATCCACGATGACCGAGCCCGCGTCGTTCACGATCTTGACCGTGAGCACGAACTGCTCGCCGGCCTGGTAGGTGTCGGGACTGGTATTGGCGCCGACGAAGGCCTCCAGATGCACGCCGGTCTCGTCCACCGGGAACTCGGTGAAGTTGCTCGGCATGGACGGCTGATCGACGCTGGAAACGATGAGCTTCTGGAAACCGCCGCTCGACATGCGCAGGAACAGGTCGACGCAGCTCTCTGGCGTGCCGTTGCCGTCGCAGTCGTCGGTGAGCTGGTAGTCATAGGGCAAGTAGTGCTCGACATTGTCCACGACGACACGGGCCAGGGGATCGGTCGAGGTGATGCGCACCCGATCGCTCGCCCCGGACACCGGGTTGAACCAGCTGTCGGTGGCGTGCACCGTCGCCCTGAAGGTGAAGTTGATGGACTGCTCCGGACCCGGATTCGGGTACTGGCCGTTCGGCGTCCCGGGGGCGAGCGACTGCCCGTCCACGGTGATGACGACGCGGGAGTACGGACCGCCCTCGACCGGGATCGGACTCGACGTGTGTGCCGTGATACTGCCCTGCGACACGTCATCGGCCGTGATCGTCTGCAGGCCAGCGCGGAACAGGCGCACCGGGAGCAGGAGCTCGCCATTGGCGAGCGTGGTCTCCGCCGGCATGGCGGCGAAGAGGTCGGTGGAGGTCAGGCTGATGCGGTCGCCGATGCCGGGAACGCGGTTCCAGAACTGGTCGACGGCGCGAATCTGCACCGTGAAGGTGGCGCCGGCTTGCTGGGTGGAAGGCACACCGGAGACGCCGGTCGGCGTTCCGCCCTGCGCCGTCTGCCCGGCGGGCACCACTTGCAAACCGGTGAACGGCCCGGGCAGGACCTCGAAGCTGTTGCTCGTGCCCGTCTTGGGCGGCGCACCGAAGTCCGAGCAGGTGAAGGACACGGCACCGCCGGCTCCGCGGAAGGTGATGCTGCCGTTCCAGAGGCCGCTAGCGAAGACAATGGCCGTCGGCGTGATGCTCTGCGGGCCGGTGTTCGCGGTCAGGATGGCGTCACCGTTATAGGTCGGGATGGTGTTCCCCGTGGCGTCGGTGGCGCGAATCTGCACCGGCACCGAGGTGCCGGCGGTGACCGGACCGGTCACCGGGTCGATCACGAAATGATGCGCCGCGCTCGGGATCACCTGGATGCCGGCGCTCGTCATCCCCTGGATCGAACCGTTCGTCTGGTCCGTGACCGTGAGGGTCTGCGTGCCCACGGTGCCGAGGGACAAGGTGAACTGGCGGAAGCCGTTGGTGAGCGCGCCCGTCACCGGCGTGCTGGCGGCGGGGTCGCTGGAGGCAATACGCACCGTGTCGGCGCTGTACAAAGGATTCCAGTACTGATCGGTGGCGTACACCTCGACTACGAAGTTCTGCGCCGCCCCCTGGGTCGCCGGGTCGCCAGAGAGGCCGCTCACGCTGCCGGGCCAGGGGTCCTGGCCGGGCACGACGATCTGCACGCGGGAGAAGGTTCCCGGATGCACCGTGAACGGGTCGCTCGTGCCGTTGACCGCCGGCTCATTGGACAGATAAGCGTAGATGTTGACGTTGCCGCGGTTGATCGCGGTCTCGTCGGCGCGGTAGAGCCGCACGTTCCCCGACCAGGTACCGTTCGTCATTGTGATCTGGCTGGGCTCGATGCGGCCGATGCCGAAGCTGGTGAGCTCCTGCAGGTTCACCGTGCTCGAGAAGCCCGGGACGGGACTCCCGGAGGGGTCGACGGCATGGAAGGAAATGGGCATGTCCACGCCGGCGTACTGGTTCTTCTGGTTGATGCGGGTGAACTCGAAGCCATGCACCAGCATGGCGGAGAACGGGGACGAGGTCGCCACCGGAATGGTGTTGTCCGTCTGGTCGGTGGCCGAGATCGTGAAGGAGCCGGCGGCATTGATGGTGACCGCGAGCGTTCGCGTTCCCGCCTGCAGCGCCGTCGCCGCCGGCAGGCTCGCGGTGGCATCGGTACTCGTGAGCCGCACGACGTCGGTGATCGAGGCCACCGTGTTCCAGGAGTCGTCGCAGGCGCTGACGCGCACGTCGAAGGGGATGCCGACCACTTGCGACGCCGGCGTCCCGAACTTCCCTGTCGCGGTCCCTGGGGCCGCACTCTCACCCGGCAGCAATACCTGCAAGCGCGAGAAGCCCTGCGCGAAGCCGAGCGCCGGGTGCAACGGCAGCGACAGGACTGCACTCGTCACGATCAGGAACTTGATGAGACTTCGTTGCACTGCTCCCACCCTCTCTGGGCCTTCACGCGCAGCGATAACGGTCGCATCGGATACGGCGAGTGAACGCGAGATGCGACTGCTCCTGCGTGGTGGTGTTCGACACAGGCGCCGGATATCAGGACTCGTGCCAGGCGGTAAAAACCACGGCGTTAAATTCCGACACCCTGCGGGGTTTGCCGCGCCGCTTTCCAGAGGCGTGGCGCTCGAGGCGGCGGACAGTGCGGTGGAGCCGCGACGTTCCAGGTGACGGCGCCGGCGGCGCGGCGCTTCCCGCCGCGACCCTGTCAGCGCGTCGGGCAGGGGTGTGCAAGATGCATGGAGCGAAAGCGAAGACGCCCGCGACACCTGCACTCGAGCGGCGTCGCGGGCGTGAGGAGGAAACCTGCGAGACCTAGCGGAACATCCAGCCCACGGTGAACTTGAGATCCGGGCTGTCGACGACGCCGATCCGCATTTCGGCGAAGAAGCCGCCGCCCTTGGTCACCGTCTGCATGCCGCCGATGATCCCGAGGCCCACTTCCATCTGATCGTCGAACTGGTCGTGGTCGGCCAGGTGCAGGGCTGGACCACCGCCCATATAGGGGTGCCAGGTGCCCGCATGGGCGGAGAAGACGTACTTGAAGTCGAAGTTCCCGGAGAAGAGGGTGGTGTCGTCCCCGACCCCCGCTTCGAAGCTCGCCATGAACCCCAAATGCGGCGTCATACGCAGCGTCGGCAGGTGCAAGCCCATGTGCACCTGGTCCGGATCCGAGGTCAAACCGAAGCGCGGTCCGAAGCCTTGGGCCCAGGACGCGCTAGCGCCGGCGAGCAGGACGGCGATCACGATGGCCGCCTGCATCCCATGGGTTTTCTTCCACACGATCATGGCCTCCCTTCACTCCCTGGTCCTGGCTCGAGTCGCTCGGTCTGCAAGGGACACGCCGAAACGCCCTGGGGCACCAGCGCGCCTTTTGCGCCGCGCGGACCGGCGAGCGCGATTGCAAGGCGTCACGCCGATCGGCCCGCGACTCTCGCCCGACTTCTCAACCTCCCTCTCGAACTTGTTGCTTCTTCTCGATCTTGGCCCACGAGTCCTTCAAACCCACGGTGCGGTTGAACACGAGCTGCCCGGGCCGCGAGTCGGGATCGACGACGAAGTAGCCCTGGCGCAGGAACTGGAAGCTCTTCCCCGGCGCGGCGGCCGCCAACGACGCCTCGACCTTGCAGCCCCTCTGCGTGACGAGGGACTCCGGGTTGAGCAATCCTTCCAGGCCCTCTTCGCCGCTCGCCGCCATCGGGTCGGGGACGGTGAAGAGCGTCTCGTAGAGCCGCACCTCCGCGTCCAGGGCGCTCGCCGCCTCCACCCAATGCACCGTGCCCTGCACGCGCCGGTCGGTGGCCGCACCGCTCTTGGTGGCCGGATCGTAGGTGCAGCGCAACTCGACGATCTCGCCGCTCTGCGGGTCCTGGACGGCGCGCTCGCAGCGGATGAAGTAAGCGTGCTTGAGGCGCACCTCCCGCCCCGGGGCCAGCCGGTAGAACTTGGGCGGCGGCTCCAGGCGGAAATCGTCGCGTTCGATGTAGAGCACGCGCCCGAAGCGTAGCTGGCGTGTTCCCGCCTCCGGAACTCCCGGGTTGTTGTCGGCGTCGACCGCCTCGAAGCGGTCCTCCGGGTAGTTCTCCAGCACGACACGGAGCGGCCGGAGCACTGCCATGACGCGCTGGGCGAGGCGGTTGAGGTCCTCCCGCAGGTGGTATTCCAGGAGCGTCAGGTCCACCAAGTTGTTGCGCTTGGCGATGCCGACGCGCTCGCAGAAGGCCCGGATGGACTCGGGGAGGTAACCACGCCGCCGCAGACCCGCGAGCGTCGGCAGGCGCGGATCGTCCCAGCCGCGCACCACGCCCTTTTGCACCAGGCCGAGGAGGAAGCGCTTGCTCATCACCGTATGGCTCAGGTTGAGACGGGCGAACTCGATCTGCTGCGGCCGATGCGGCACCCGCACCGCCTCCAGGAACCAGTCGTAGAGCTCGCGGTTGTTCTCGAACTCCAGGGTGCAAAGCGAGTGGGTCACGCCCTCGACGGAATCCGAGAGGCAGTGGGCGAAATCGTACATGGGATAGATGTTCCAGGCGCTCCCGGTGCGATGGTGCGCCGCGCGCCGGATACGATAGATGAGAGGGTCCCGCATCTTCATATTGGGAGACGCCATGTCGATCTTGGCGCGGAGCACGTAGGCGCCGTCGGGGAAATCACCGCGCCGCATGCCCTCCAGGAGCTCCAGACTCTCCGCCATAGGACGTTCACGGTCTCGGCTCTCCCGCCCCGACTCGGTGACGGTGCCGCGGTCGCGGCGGATCTCCTCCTCGCTGGAGCTGTCCACGTAGGCTTTCTCTTCCTGCACCAACTGCACGGCATAGCGGTACATCGTCTCGTAGTAGTCCGAAGCGTGGTACAGGTGCTTACCCCAGTCGAAGCCGAGCCAGTGCACGTCGCGCTGGATGGCGTCGACATACTCGGGGTCCTCCTTGAGCGGGTTGGTGTCGTCGAAGCGCAGATGGCAGCGGCCGCCGAACTCATCGGCGAGGCCGAAGTTGAGGCAAATGGACTTGGCGTGGCCGATGTGCAAGTAGCCGTTCGGCTCCGGCGGGAAACGCGTGACGACGCTCCCCCCGTGCTTGCCGGCGGCCACATCGGCGCGGACGATGGCGCGGATGAAGTCCGGCGCTTCGGCGTCGGGGGCGAGGCCAGGCGCGTGCTTGGTCTCCGACTTCGTCTCCGCCGGTTCGGTTCCGGAGCGCTTCGTCCCGGACGACTTCGTCTCCGCCGGCTCGCTTCCGGCGGGCCTCGTCCCGGACGGCTTGGTCTCGGGGCGGGTCATGCGCGGCCCTCCTCGGGGGGTGGTGGCTCCGGAACGAGAGGCGGCATCTCTGCCTTCGAGCCACGGTGCAGCGGCAGGGAGTCCCGGAACACCTCGCCGTAGATATCCCAGATGGTGACGAAGAGCGCCATCAGGATCGGGCCTACCAGAAGCCCGGCCAAGCCGAAGAGGAAGAGGCCGCCGAGTGTGCCGAAGAAGATGAGGAGATCGTGCATCTGCGTGTCCCGCCCGACGAGACGCGGGCGGAGAAAGTTGTCCAGCGTCCCGACGACTCCGGCGCCGATGACGACGAGCACCAGACCGCGACCGGTGTGATGGGTGGCGAACAAGTAGATGGCGGCAGGGATCCAGACGAAGGCCGTTCCGACACCGGGGATCATGGCGCCCACCACAGCCAGCGTCCCCCAGAAAAGCGCCCCCTGGATGCCGAGGAGCGCCAGGGTGAGACCGATGAGCGTCCCCTGCAGGAGGGCGATGACGAAGGTGCCCTTCAACATCGCCTTGCCGACGGAAACGAACTTGCCCAGCATGACCTGCTCGTCGCGGTCGCTCAAGGGGAGGTAATAGAGGATCCGCTTCAGGACACCGGCGCCGTCCTTGAGAAAGAAGAAGAGGGAATAGAGGAAAACCACAAGTTGGAAAACGAACTGCACCGTCCCGACCGTGAGGCTCGAGAGCTTGGAGACGACGATGCGGCTCGCTCCTGCCAGGACCTGGCTGCTACGCGCCGCCAGCTCCTGGGAGTTGGCTTCGACCTGCGCCGCAAAAGGCAGCTTGCGCAGGAAATCCAGGCTCACCGTCCCGGCTCGCACTCCTTGCACCCAATCCACCGCTTTCTGGCTCACCTCGTAAGCCTGGGTCGCAACGAGCCCCAGGACGCTCAGCAACGGCAGCAGAACCACGGAGAGGAAGACCAGCAGCGTCGCCATCGAGGCCAGGCCGGTGCGGGCGCGGAAGAGCCGTAGGAGGAAGCGGTGGAGCGGCTGCACCACCCCGGCCATGATGGCGGCCATGAGGATCGTGAGGAGAAACGGCCGCAGCATCAGGACGATGGCGGTCGAGATCCCCAGAACCAGGAGGACGACGAATGCCTTCTGGAAGCGGTCCTTCTCCATCCCCCGACAGTAACAGCGCCGCGGACGGGGTTCCAATGCTGGATCCCCGGAGGCACGCTCGGGGTGGCCCGGAGGCGCACTTCGAGTAAAGCCTGAAGTCGATGCTTCTAGATCATTATAAGGAGGCCTATTTCGACCGCGCGAGCTGCCGTGACACGGGTCTTTGCCTACGGGCCCACCCTCGCGGTACGGGACCCAGCGTGCCGGCCAGACGCCGCGTCGCCGCCTCGATTCCCACACCGCGGGTGTCGCAGGTGATCTGCGCCTGGGCATAGAGGGGCTCTCTTGCCGCCAGCAGAGCCCGCAGTTCCTGCATGGCAGCCGGCTTCCCTTGCATGGGTCGACGGTCCCCCTGTCGCACCACGCGCTCCCAATGCTCCTCCGGTGTCGCGCGCAGCCAGACGGTGAGGCAGCGCTGGCGAAGGAGCGCGAAGGTCGAAGGCGCGGTCACGATGCCGCCCCCGGTGGCGAGGACACCACCTTCCCGGCGGCGGAGAAAGCGCCGCAGCGCCTCGAACTCCAACTCCCGATAGCGAGCCGGGCCGAGGAGATCGAAGACCTGTTCGAGTCGCAGACCTGCCGCCTCCTCCACCAGGTCGTCGAGCTCGAAGAAACCGACCCGCAGCCGCCGCGCCAGACGCCGGCCGACGCTGCTCTTACCCGCACCGCGCAGGCCGAGAAGCGCCACCACGGGTCGTGCGCCGGGGAAGCGCGAGGCCAGCCACGCCTGCACTTCCCGCATCTCCTCCGCCGAGCGCTCTTCGAGGCGCGCGAGAACGGCGCGCCGCAGTGCGTCGCGGCGCTGCTCCGGCGCTCCCGGTGCTGCCACGCCGTCGCCGTTCAGGACCTCTGCCCATTGCAGGCCGAGGGCCAGGAGGAGGTTGCGCAGGCGCAGGATGGAGATGTTGCCCTTGCCGGCCTCGAGAGCGGCGAGATAGCGCTCCGAGAGCTGGGCCCGCGCGGCGAGCTGCCGGCGGCTCTCGCCGCGGGCCTCGCGCGCCTGCCGTACCTTCCGGCCAAGGCTGCCGAGAAGATCCTGGTCTGTCGGCGGCGGGGTCGCATGCGAGCTCATGCGTTGCATTATATTGCAGCATCGACGCCCATGCAACCGAGGCATGTTTGCAGTATGATGCAGCTTCGTTCCCGCCGCTCCTAAGGTCCTCGCCGACCTCGCGAGCCTCGGGGTGCCTGGAGAAACGATGCCAACGCTCGGTTTCGAAACCCATCCGGACCGTTACAAGCACTGGCGGCTGCAGGTGGACGGCCCCGTCGCCCGTCTCGTTCTCGACGTGCAGGAGAACGAGCCGTTCCGTCCAGGTTATGTCCTCAAACTCAACTCCTACGATCTCGGCGTGGACATCGAGCTGGCCGATGCGGTGCAGCGCCTGCGTTTCGAGCATCCCGAAGTGGGTGCGGTGGTGATCACCAGCGGCAAGGACCGCGTCTTCAGCGCCGGCGCCAACATCCACATGCTCGCCGGCGCGTCGCACGCCTTCAAGGTGAACTTCTGCAAGTTCACCAACGAGACGCGCCTCGCCCTCGAGGACGCGAGCGCCCACAGCGGCCAGAAGTACATCGCCGCCTGCAACGGCACCACGGCCGGCGGCGGCTACGAGCTGGCCCTCGCCTGCGACGAAATCCTTCTCGTGGATGATGGGAACTCCGCGGTGAGCCTCCCGGAGGTGCCGCTCCTCGGCGTTCTCCCCGGGACCGGCGGCCTCACCCGCGTCGTCGACAAGCGCCAGGTACGGCGTGATCGGGCCGACATCTTCTCCACCTTGAGCGAAGGCATCCGCGGCCAGCGCGCCGTCGACTGGCGCCTCGTAGATGCCGTGGTGCCACGGAGCCGCTTCGACGCCGCCGTCGCCGAGCGCGCCCACGCACTGGCCGGGCTCACCCCCCGACCCACGGGCCCGGGCATCGTGCTGCCGCCGCTCGAGGTCGACCGCACCGCCGATGTCTGGCGCTACCGCCATCTCGAAGTGCACTTCGACCGGCCGCGCCGCCAGGCGCGCCTCGTCGTCCAGGGTCCCAAGGAGGCCCCGCCGGCGAGCGCCGCGGCGCTGCGTCAACGCGGCGCCTCTGCCTGGTTGCTCGCCCTCTGCCGCGAGCTGGACGATGCGCTTTGCCACCTGCGCTTCGACGAGGAGACCTGCGGCCTCGTGCTCCTCGAAACCGCGGGCGATTACGAAGCCGTCCTCGCCTGGGATCGCGCTCTCTTCGCTTGGCGCGACGATTGGTTCGCGCGGGAAATCCTCCTGCTCGCCGCGCGCACTCTCCGCCGCCTCGATCTCACGGCGCGGAGCTTCTTCGCTCTCGCCCAGCCGGGCTCGTGCTTCGCCGGGTCGCTCCTCGAGCTGGCACTGGCGGCGGACCGCACCTACGCCCTCGACGATGCGGCGGTGCGCTTCGCGACCAGCCCGCTCAACGCCGGCGCCTATCCCATGACCCATGGCTTGAGCCGCCTCGCGGCACGCTGGCTGCACGCGCCGGAGCGGGTGGAAGCGATCCTCGCCGGCGGACCCTACGACGCCGCCGCGGCCGAGGCCGCCGGTATCGTCACCGTCGTGGCCGACGAACTGGACTGGGACGACGAGGTGCGGGTGGCGACCGAGGAACGGGCGAGCCTTTCTCCCGACGCGCTCACCGGGATGGAGGCGTCGCTCCGCTACCCGGGGGCGGAGAACATGGCGAGCAAGGTCTTCGGCCGTCTCACGGCCTGGCAGAACTGGGTCTTCCAGCGTCCGAACGCCGTGGGCGAGCGCGGGGCGCTCAAGCTGTACGGTCGGCCCGAGCGGCCGAGCTTCGATTGGGGAAGAATCGGATGATGGACTCGCACGCCAAGATCCCGAACAACGTCAACCTGTCGGAAGATCCGAAGCTGCAGCGGGCGCTGGAGAAGTGGCTGCCGGACTTCCAGCGCTGGTGGCTGGAGATGGGCCCCGAGGGCTTCCAGGGGCAGGAGGTCTACCTGCGCACCGCCATCGCCGTGGACGCCAAGGGCTGGGCACACTTCGATCACGTCAAGATGCCGGACTACCGCTGGGGGATCTTCCTGGCCGAACAGGAGGGCGAGCGTCGCATCGGCTTCGGCGATTTCGCCGGGCAACCGGCGTGGCAGGAGGTGCCGGGGGAGCTCCGCGGCTACCTGCGCCGTCTCATCGTCACCCAGGGCGACACCGAGCCCGCCAGCGTCGAGCAGCAGCGCCAGCTCGGGAGCACGGCGCCCAGCCTCTACGACCTGCGCAATCTCTTCCAAGTCAATGTCGAGGAAGGCCGGCACCTGTGGGCGATGGTGTACCTGCTGCAGCGCTACTTCGGCCGCGACGGCCGCGAGGAGGCCGACGCGCTCCTGGAACGCCGCAGCGGCAACCCCGACAAGCCGCGCATCCTCGGCGCCTTCAATGCGCCCATCCGTGATTGGCTCTCCTTCTACATGTTCACCATGTTCACCGACCGGGACGGCAAGTACCAGCTGCTGGCGCTGGCGGAGAGCGGCTTCGAGCCGCTGGCGCGGACGACGCGCTTCATGCTCACCGAGGAAGCGCACCACATGTTCGTCGGCGAGACCGGCGTCCGCCGCGTGGTGCAACGCTCGGCGGAGCTGCTGCGCCAGGACCCGAACGGGGACGTCCGCGCCCAGGGGGGGATCGATCTGGAGACGATCCAGAAATACATCCACCTCTGGTATTCCCTGTCAGCGGACCTCTTCGGTGGCGAGATTTCCACCAACGCCGCCGATTACTTCGCCAGCGGTCTCAAGGGCCGCTACCAGGAGGAGCTGGAGGAGGACCACCGGGCCCTGGACGGGACCTACCGCATGTCGGTGCCCGACGGCGAACGCTTGCGCGAACAGGACGTGCCGCTCCGGAACGCGATGAACGAGATCCTCCGTGACCGCTACATCGACGACTGCCAGCGCGGCGTGGATCGCTGGAATGTGAGCCTCGAGAAGGCGGGCTTGGACTACCGCTTCCGCCTCCCCAGCCGGCGCTTCCACCGCCACGTGGGCCTCTATGCCGGCCATCACTACAGCCCCGAGGGCGACCCCCTCACGGCGGCGGAATGGGAGGCCCGGCGCGAGACCTGGCTGCCCTCGGCCGCCGACCTCGAGTACGTGGCCAGCCTCATGCGCCCCGTGCACGAGCGCGGCAAGATCTCCCAGTGGGTGGCTCCCCCGCCCAAGGGGATCCACGGCAAGCCCTTCGACTTCGAGTACGTCCGGCTCTGACCGAGCGGTCTTCTGAGCCGGCCCCAGGCCGGGCACCGGACCCCAACGGGCCACCCCCAGGGGGGGCTAGCGGACCCTTGCGTCCCCGGGGGCGAATCTGCAACATACCGATCCGCAGCCGGCATGGCCTGCTGGGATTCGTGCTCTATGGGAGGAGGATCGACATGAGCCCCGAACTCCGCGATCAGGAGTCCGGATGGAATGCAGAGCGTCCACGACTCGCCACCGAAGACGAGTGGGAAGACGATGACTTCGATGACGACGAGGATGAGGACGATGACGATGCCGACTTCGACGACGAGGAATACGACGAGTACGACGATTACGAAGAAGCTGAAGAAACCAGCGAACGCAAGAAGCACCACGACGAAGAAGAATACTGAAATCTGAGTCCACCTAGACAGACAGGCAGTTCCGCGCGGCGCGGCTGTGCTGACGCGTCATTCCCGGAGGCGGTATGCCTGCCATCGACATTCGGCAGGTGAGCAAGCGCTTCGGGACTTTCACCGCCGTCGATGACCTGACGCTCACCGTCCCCGCGGGGTGCGTGCAGGGGTTTCTCGGCCCCAACGGCGCTGGCAAGACCACCACGCTGCGCATGGTGATGAACATCTTCGCTCCCGACTCGGGCACCATCCACGTGCTCGGCGAGCGCATGAGCGAACCCCTCAAGAAACGCATTGGCTACCTCCCGGAAGAACGCGGGCTCTACCGCAAGATGCGGGTGCTGGAGATGCTCGTCTTCTTCGCCGCCTTGAAGGGGCTGCCGGAGCGCGAAGGGCGGCGGCGCGCCCAGGACTGGCTGCAGCGCTTCGGCCTCGAGGCCTGGGGCCGGCGCTTCGTCCGCGACCTCTCCAAGGGCATGCAGCAGAAGGTGGGCTTCATCGCCACGATGCTGCACGATCCTGAGTTGGTGGTGCTCGACGAGCCCTTCTCCGGTCTCGATCCGGTCAACCTCGAGTTCGTCCGTGACGTGATCCTCGATCTCAAGCGCCGGGGCCGCACGGTGGTGTTCTCCACCCACCAGATGGACGAGGCCGAGAAGCTCTGCGACCGCATCTTCATGATCCTGGCGGGGCGCAAGGTGCTGGACGGCAGCCTCGACGAGGTGCGCACCGGCCGCGACCAGGTGGCGCTGGTGGAATACCGCGGCGAGGGCGGCTTCCTGCAACGCGATGCGGACGTGCTCCGCGTCAACGACTACGGCCAATACAGCGAGATCAGCTTGCGGCCGGGGGCCGAGCCCTCGGCGCTACTGCGCCGGATGGCGGAGCGCCTGCAGGTGCTGCGCTTCGAGCTGCGCCAGCCGACGCTGCACGAGATCTTCGTGCGCACCGTGCGTGACGGCGGCGGCGATGTCGAGGGGCTGGTCGGCACGAGCCGGGAAAGGGTGGGCGGATGAGCCGCAACATCCTTCTAGTGGCGCGCCGGGAGTATCTCTCCCACGTGCGCACGCGCAGCTTCATTCTCGGCGTGCTGCTGACGCCCGTCCTCATTGCCTTCGCCGTCGGGTTGAACCACGTGATGGAGAAGGCGGCACGCAAGGCGGGCAAGCCCTTTGCGATCGTGGATCTGAGCACACCGGCGCCGCCGCCCGCGCTCCCCGGCCTCGAGCGGCCCGAAGCCGGCCGTTTCGAGGGCACGCCGCCCGGGAGCGATCTCGGCCGGCGGCTGGAGAAGAGCTGGGAGGGTGCCGCACGCTGGCGTTTGGAGGCGGTGCTGCGCCCCGGCGCCGCGGAGGCGCCGGCGCTGCTGGATTCGCTCTCCCGACGCACTCGGGATGGCGAGCTCGAAGGCTTCGCTGTGCTGCGCGGCGATCTGGTCGCCGGCGACGGCAAGATGCAATGGTACACGCGCAACGTCGCCAACGTGGACTTGAAGAAGGCGCTGGCGAACGACTTGCGCGAGCTGGTGCGCCTCGACCGCACCGTGTGGCACGGCGTCAGCGAGTCGACCCTGGCGGCGATCCAGGCGCCGGTCTTGGACGAGCGCGACGTGGATGTCTCGGGTCGTAGCACCGGCGACGCTACCTCCAGGGAGGCGGCGTCGTTCATCCCCATGATCTTCGTCTACGCGCTCCTCATCGGCATCTCGGCGCAGGCGCAGTCGCTGCTCACCTCCACCATCGAGGAAAAATCCAACCGTCTGGTGGAAGTGCTGCTCAGCTCCATCAGCCCCTGGGAGCTCATGGCGGGCAAGATCGTCGGCCTCGTGGCGGCGACGCTCACCCTCATGGCCCTCTGGACCGTTGCCGGCGCCTACATGGTGCACCGCCAGGGCTGGGAGCACCTGGTGCGGAACGAGATGTTCGCCTGGTTCCTGGTGTACCTGATGGTGACGATCTCCTTCTACAGCACCTTCATCGCCGCCATCGGCTCGGCGGTGACGGAGCTCAAGGAAGCGCAGAATCTGATGCTGCCGGTGTGGATCTGCCTCATGATTCCCATGTTCCTCATGTTCTTCGTCGGCCAGCACCCGGACCTGTGGTGGGTCCGCGTCCTCACCTACGTCCCCTTCTTCACCCCCTTCCTGATGATGAACCGGCTGGCGAGCGCCGTGCCCCCGGGCCCGGTGGAGATCGCCGCCAGCCTCGTCCTCATGGTCTTCTCTTGCTGGGGAGCCACCTATCTCGCGGCCCGCGTTTTCCGCGTTGGCATCCTGCTCTACGGCAAGCCGGCGAATCCGCGGGAGCTCTGGCGCTGGATGCGGGCGGGCTAGGGTCGCGTCGTGCTACGGGACCGGCGCGGGCTGGACGTGCCGGACGGACGCTAGCCTGACGGGCTCGCTTTCGCCTCGAGGGCGCGGCGGAGCTGCACCAACTGTCCCAG
>DASRJW010000087.1 GCA_035649275.1 Candidatus Krumholzibacteriia bacterium | reverse complement strand
CCCGTGGCCAGCGTTTGCACATAGCCCGCGGGGATGGCGCGAGTGAAGTGACCGATGCGCCAGCCAAGGCCGGCCAAGGGAGGGATGAGCCCTGCGAGCACCGGATCGGGGACGAGGGCGGGGAGCCGAGCCAGCAAGGGGTCTCCGATGCCGTGGTAGTCGATCACATGGGTGTCCGCTCCGAGGTAGAAGCCCACGTAACCCACGGCGCCGCGCAAGACGACGCGCTTGTACTCCGCCCCGCTGGGCTGCCGCCGCGAGCGCGGCGGCCAGTCCTCTCGTGGATCGAGAACCCACACGCGGAGCGAGTCCATCAAGGGATCCTCAGGCCAGGCGCTGGTCAGGGCCTTGGCATGTTTCCGCATGTCGGCGCGCGGTGGGCCGTGCTGCGCCAGGATTCGTCGGAGCGAGGCCTCGTCGTAGTACGTACGCTCATCGGCGATCCCATGGGCGTCGATGGCCGCGTACCATTCTCTCCCGTATTGGCGTTCCGCGAACGGCGAGAAGTACGGGATAAAGAGGAGCAAGAGGCTGGCGGCCGTCACCACCCAGGCAGCCCGCGGTTGCAGCCCCAGACGAAGAAGGAGGAGAGCCGCAACCCACAGAGGCGCAGTCAGGAAGCGCCCGCTCATGAAGTCGCCGCCTACGCGCACGACGTAGAGGAGCGACAAGAAGACGCCTATCCCCCAAGCCCGGATTCTGCTGTCGCCGCTCCGCAGCGCCAGGCCGGTTCCAGCAAGGGTCGCGACCAGTGTGACGAAGTCCCAGCGCAGCGAATTCGACAGATAGCGCAGCCCCTGGGCAACGAGGCTGGCGGTCCCGACTCCCGAATTCAGCTTCGCGGACGCGCTGTTGGGAAGGAAGAAACCATAGTAAAGAACGGAGAACGCTTCCCAGCCCAGGAGCGGCAGGAACCCGAGCGCTGCGGCGCCGAGCAGGCGCGGATGTCGATGGCGTACCAGGTGCAGGACGAGGACGGGAAGGAGCAGGAAGATCGTGTCCATCCGGCAAAGCAGACATGCTGACGCCGCGAGAAAGAAAAGGCAGTGGTGGACGAAGCGGCGTCCGCCCTGGAAATCGAGGATGAAGAGCCCCGCCAGGCAGAAGTGGGTGAGCGCGTTCTCCAAGCCTGAGGTCGAGTAGTCCGTGAAGGCCCGTGAAGCGGCGAGAACGGCAACGACCGCGCACGCTGTGGGAAGAGGTGGAGCGAGCCGTACGCGTACGAGGAGCAGCGCTCCCAGCGTCAGTACGATACCGAGCACAATACTGCTGTAGAAGTACTCATTCGCGAATTGGCGAACTCCGGCCATCAGCAGCATCCAAAGCGGGTGTGTGAAGACCTGCACCCTCTCGCCCACGTTCCAGTTCGGTCCGCGACCCTGAACGAGATTCTCCACGGCGCGAAACGTGATGTAGGCGTCGTCGGTCACCCACGCCTTCCAGGTGATGGCACCGAACAGGAGCCCGAGGCAGGCAACGAGGACGAGCCGCCGGACCATGGGGCTCACCTGCGAAACGTGCTCTACCGGGGCGAGATTTCTCAAGGCCGTGCGCTACGCTCCCCGCCCTTCGGACCATAGAAGAGAACCCAGGTGACGAAATCATCGCTGAAGTCCTCGAAGCGATGCACCTCATGAGCAGCAGCGAACAGGAAGTCTCCCGGTCCGCAGGTCTCTCGCTTCGCGCCGTTCACGAAGGTGCCGTGCCCCGCGACGACGACGTACACCTCGTCCCGGTCGTGGGGCGACTGCGGATCCGTTCCACGGGGCGCGTAGATCTCCACCTCCAGTGACCCGTGGGTGAAGATCCGGGCGAATCGCTCGCCCTCGGGTCCCGGCAGCTTCGTCAAGGCCGCCGCGGTGCTGATGCGTCTGGCGCTGTCGAAGCTCATGCTCGACACCTCTCTTGTCATCGCGCGCGCCCCGGAGTAGCGTCACGAATGCGCCAACCCCGACGGCCCTCGCCGCCGTATCCGAGGATCATGCGACAAGCGCTCACGCAGTTCCAGATCGAGACGAGGGGGAGCGGGCCCGTGGACATCACCGCCGAGGTCCGAAGCTGGGTGGGCGGTACGGGCATCCGCACCGGGCTCCTCACCTTGCAGGTGCGGCACACGTCGGCGTCGCTCGTCATCCAGGAGAACGCCGACCCCGAGGCCATGCGCGACCTGGAGCGCTTTCTCCGCCGCCTCGTCCCGGAGGGCGATCCCCTCTTCCGCCACACGGCCGAGGGGCCCGACGACATGCCCGCCCATGTCCGCGCGGCCCTCACGCAAACCACGCTCAGCCTGCCGGTGATGGACGGTGCGCCAACGCTCGGAACCTGGCAGGGTATCTATCTGTACGAACACCGGCGGCGGCCGCACCGGCGCGAAGTCGTCGCCCATGTCCTGGGAGAATAGGAGGAGCGGGAGATGACGTCGACGCCCGTCCGCTTGTGTGCGATGGTTCTCGCCCTGCCACTGTGCCTGGCCCTCCTCTCCGGCTGCGCCACCGTGGGCTGGGAGTTCCCGGTGGCGAACGTCGACAAGATCGTCATCGGACAGACGACGCGCGACGAGGTGCAAAAGCTGTTCGGCAATCCCTGGCGGGTCGGCGTCGAGGACGGCCACGAGACCTGGACGTACGGCCACTACAAGTACAAGGTCTTCGGCCAGTCCAAGTCACGGGACCTCCTCGTTCGTTTCAACGAGAAAAACATCGTGCGCTCGTACACGTTCAACACGACCGAGAAGGAGGATCGCCCGCAGAAGCCCTGACTTCCCATCGAACGGAAGCGCCTTGGCCAAAGACACGGGATCCTCCGCAGCGGACTGCAACGTCAGCAAGGGAGAAAAGCCATGGCTAAGATCGGTGTCATCGGTTCCGGCGCCGTCGGCGAGGCGCTGGCGGATGGTTTCCTGAAGCACGGCCATCAGGTGATGCGCGGCTCACGCGAAGCGGCCAAGCTCGCGGGCTGGAAAGCCAAAGCAGGTCCCAAGGCCTCGACCGGCGACTTCGCCGCGGCGGCCAAGTTCGGCGACATCGTCGTTCTGGCGACCAAAGGGAGCGCCTCCGAGTCCGTGTTGAAGCTCTGTGGACCGGATGCCCTGGCAGGCAAGACGGTGATCGACACCATGAATCCGCTCGCCGACGCGCCCCCGGTGAACGGCGTCCTCCGCTTCTTCACCGGCCTCGACGAGTCGCTCATGGAGCGCATGCAAAAGCAAGTGCCAAAGGCGCATTTCGTCAAAGCGTTCTCCTGCGTCGGCAACGCCCTCATGGTGAACCCGGACTTCGGCGGCGTGAAGCCCACCATGTTTCTCTGCGGCAACAGCGCCCCCGCGAAGGAGCAGGTGAAGGAGGTCCTGTCGCAGTTCGGCTGGGAATGGGAGGACATGGGTGGCGTCGAGGCGGCCCGGGCCATTGAGCCCCTGTGCATCCTCTGGTGCATCCCGGGCCTGCAGCGCAATCAGTGGATGCACGCCCTCAAACTGCTGAAGAAGTAGGGCCGCAGCGACACCCAGCACGAGCGGGGGGTTTCCGCCGCGGCATCAGCGCTTGGTGTAGTACTGCATCGCCTCGGGCAAGTGCTCTTGAATCTTGCGGATGCGGGTGTCGTCGGAAGGGTGCGTGCTCAGGATTTCCGGCGGCGCTTGACCGCTGGAGGCCGTCGCCATCCGCTGCCAGAAGCCCAGGGCGGCGTTGGGATCGTAGCCTGCCATCGCCATGAACACGAGCCCGAGGTGGTCGGCCTCGCTCTCCTGCGCCCGGCTGAAGGGGAGCAGGGCGCCGTACTGCGCGCTCACGCCGAAGGCTGTCATCCATAGGTTCTGGGTTTCCTGGGGCTTGCTCGCCAGGGCGACGGATAGTGCCGTGCCGCCCAGTTGCGCCAGCATCTCCTGGCTCATGCGCTCCGCGCCGTGCTTGGCCACGGCGTGAGCGACCTCGTGGCCCATCACCACCGCGATGCCCGTCTCGTCTTTGCACACCGGGATGATGCCGCTGTAGAAAACCACCTTGCCACCCGGCATGCACCAGGCGTTGACCTCTTTGCTCTCGACGACGTTGAACTCCCAGGCGTAGCCCTTCAACGCATCCGCTTGCCCCTGCTGCCGGAAGTAGCGTTCCACCGCACCCTGGATGTCCTTGCCGACGCGTTGCACCATGGCGACCGACCTCTGGTCGTGGCTGACCTTGTTCTCCTGCAGGAACTGCTGGTACTGCATCGTGCTCATGGAGAGAAGCTCCCCATCGGGGATGAGGATCAGCTGGTTGCGCCCCGAGACCGCCACCTTGGAACAACCGGCGAGGGCGATGAGCGCCATGGCGACAGCCAGGAAAGTCGTGAACCGCGGCTGCATGACCCCTCCTCATTCGGAATCTTCAAAGACTCGACGGGCACCACCCCGCGAACTGTTCCGGCGCGGCACACTATACTGCCCCGTCTTCCCCCAGGGAACCTCAGACCGCCCCCTCTGCTTCGACTCCGCAACGAGGTGTCAGGTTTGCCGCGCGTGGATGCTCCGCACCTCGTCGATCGTGTTGGCTTCGGTCGCGGACTTGTCCGGCCGGAAGCGCTTCACCCGCGCGAAGCGCAGCGCGAATCCCGAGTCGTAGCGCGGACTGCGCTGCACCTCGTCGAAGGCGATCTCGACGACGCGAACGGGCCGGACGTGAACGATGTGTCCTTCACGCCGCGTCTCCAGTTGCAGGAGGTCCGCGGTCATCTCGCGCAGCATCTGATCGGTGAGGCCTTTGAAGGTCTTGCCGAGCATGTGGAAGCGCTCCGGATCCACCGGGTCCCGCGCCCCGAGATGCAAGTTCGACAGGAAGCCCTGCCGGCGGCCGTGACCCCACTCGGCGGCGAGGATCACGAGATCCAGCGTCACCGCCGGCTTCACCTTGCACCAGGCGGCGCCGCGCCGGCCCGCCGAGTACGTGGAGTCCAGCTGCTTGAGGAGCACGCCCTCGTGCCCGGCCGCCAGCGCTGCATCGAACACGGCGCGTGCCGCCCCGAGGTCCTCCGCGAGCCGCTGCGGTACCAAGTGCGCCGCGGGCACGAGGCGCTCCAGGAGACGTCGTCTCTCCTCGTACGGCTTCTCCACGCAGACCTCGCCGTCGTGCTCGAGGATGTCGAAGAAGACCGGCACCAGGCGCGGGAGGTCTTCGGCCGAACTTGCCGGCGCTCGTTTCGCTGGAGTCGCCTTGCTCTCCCGCGCAAACTGGCTCATGAGGTCCTGGAAAGGCACGGGACGGCCCTCTGCATCGAGACCAATGAGCTCGCCGTCGAGGATCACGCTCTGCACCGGCAGACTGCGCGCCAGCTCCACGGTCTCCGGTGTGAGCGCCGACACCTCACGGAGTTGCCGCGAGAACACGTGCACCTCGTGGCCGTGCCGGTGCACCTGCACGCGCACACCATCCAG
>DASRJW010000086.1 GCA_035649275.1 Candidatus Krumholzibacteriia bacterium | reverse complement strand
CGCGGGTCTCGTGGCGCTCCGCGAGCCCATCATCGCCCTGCTCTACGAGCACGGACGCTTCTCTGCCCACGACACCGCGCGCACCGCGGCGGTGCTGTCGATGTACGCCATCGGTCTCTATGCCTATGCAGCGGTCAAGGTGTTGGCGCCAGCGTTCTACGCCCTGCAGGAGGCGCGCGTTCCCCTCCTCGCCAGCGTCAGCGCCGTCGTGTGCAACATCCTGTGCAGCCTGCTGCTCTACCAGCGCTTGGGCGCTCCGGGCCTGGCGCTCGGCACCTCCGTCGGGGCGCTGGTCAACTTGAGCGTCCTTTACACGCTTTTTGTGCGCCGCCGCGGCAGTTTGGGAGAGCGCGATCTCCTCGGACAGCTCGTCCGGGTCGGCGCCGCCGCCGCCGTCATGGGCGTCGCTTGCCGCTTTCTGGCACGCTGGCTCGAGGCTCGCTTCGTCACCACGTCCCTGGTCACCGACTGCGTCGTCACCCTCGTCCCGGTCGCTCTCGGCGTACCGCTCTACTTCGGCCTCGCCTGGGTGCTGCGTCTCGAAGAGGCGCGGCTCGTCTGGCGGCGGTTCGCCCGCCGGGCACGGGCTTGAGTTCTGGCTCGATCTCATGGTCTCGGTATCTCGACCGTTTCCCACCTGTCCGACTCGATGAAGGCGCCGATCATGAACCCAGCGATCCCACCGGCCATGGCTCCCAAGGCTCCCCCCATGAGTGAACGGCACGATCGAGACTCGCAATCGAACTCTGAGTTGCCCGCCGTGTCTTCGGTCTCGCCCGTGGCCAGTCCCCAGACGACCCCGGTCACTCCGGCACCGATCGCACCATAGAGCAGCCCTTCGGCCCAGGAAGAGCCTCGGCCACTCCACTTCTGCAGCTCTCGAATGTCCTGGGTCGGCCACTCGCTATCGTGGCTCGATTCGGTGGGGACGATGTAGAGCGTATCCAGGGTCACACGAACGACGTGGCCTTCGACCTTCTGCGAAGATCCACGCCTGGTCACGAGCACTCGATCTCGAGGCCGGAGATCTCCAACTCCGACCGCTTCGGCCCCGAGAGGACACACGGAAATGAGCAGCAGGAAGTAGGTCGCTCCTGCCAGGCGGACTGGAGTCATGGTGGCCGCCTTCACGCCTCGGCGAGCAGATCCGTCGCCGTGGCCTGGAAGATCCAGCGCTGTCGTCGGGAGGAAGGGTGCGCGCCCACCTCGCCCGAGACCTCCAGGGCGCGGAGCGCCACCAGCGTGTCGGCGTCGGCCCAGCCGAGGACGCGGGACATCTCGTGGCTCGCCTCGACGAGGACGTTGCGCAGGTAGCGGCAAGCGAGACGCTGCCGTGCCGCTTCGGGAGAGGTCGCGCGTCCTTTCTCCACGCAGTCGGCGAAGGCCCGGGGGAACAGGTCGCAGACGGGTTCCATCCCCTTCCCGCTCTCATCTTGGGCGCGCCATGCCACCGGGACCACGAGCAGACGCTGCACGGCTTCGTCGAGGCGCTGGCGCAGCCGCCGCGCCCCGAGAGCGCCACGCATCTGCAGCAGCGACGCCAGCTCGGACTGCGCCAGGGGACGCCCTTCGCGGACGAGCCAGGCGCAGAGCGCCGCCGCCTCGGCGCTCAACTGGCCGCGCCGTTGCGCCCGCACGTGATCCTCCAGGTCGCCCTGGTGGCCCGAGAGAGCGAAGAAATCGGCGACGAACCCACGGTCCACCAACGTCGCCCGCTGCGCCAGCACTGCCGCATGCAGAAGGCGGCCGGACGCGACGCTCTCCCGCACCCACCCATCCGCCTTGCGGCCGCGTTCGTCGAAACCATGCTCGAGGAGCGGCCGGCCGACGGCGGCTTCCAAGATGCTCGGGTAGTGCAGTCCCGCTTCGGGGAGACGCAGCACGAAGCCTCGCGCCGCGGTGAAGCGCACCAAATCGTCGGGCGAAAGAATGCTGCTCTTTTGCCGGTGACCGAAGGCTTCCCAGCGGAGCTTCTCCACCTCGTCCGGCCGGAGGCCCGGCGGCAGCGGGCGCAGCGCCATGGTCATGCCGCGCCGCCGCCCCGACCGAGGAGGTCGAGCTTGTGCTGCGCGGCGCGGCGCAGCTTGTGCCGCGGGTAGCGGCTCGCCAGATGTTCGAGCAACGCCGCCCCGTGGCCACGCAGCTCTTCCGGACCCTCGCTCCAATGGAAGCCGAGGTAGTAGTAGTCCTCGGCCCCGAGCCCCTTCTCCGCCGCCAGGGCGCGGACGAGTGCGGCACCATCGTGACGCGCCAGGCGCGTCAGAACCTGCAGCGACGGATCGGCGTGCCGCTCCTTCTGCTGCACGTCCTTGCGGCTGGCGCGCAGCAGCGCCAGACCATAGTCGTAGCGCTGCGCGCCGGCGAGGAGGTTGCGGGCGTCGAGGAGCTCGTACAGGCTCGCCAGGCGCTGCCAGCGCTCGCGCGAGCTGCCCCGTTTGACGCTCTCGATGCGCGCCGTCACCCGCTTCTGCAGCGCCGCCGGCTCGGCGCTGCTCGCGAAGTCGAGGAACACCTCTGCCCCCGGCTTGCCCTTCTCGAACAGCTCCAAGGCTTTTTCGGCGGCGACCGCGGCGTACTTCTTCCGTGCCCCATCGGGGTACGCACGCAGCACCCACTGCACGCGCTGCGCCGTCTCGCCCGCCGGCGAACCGACGAGGAGCGCGAAGAGCATGCCGATCGCCCCCGGCATGGTCTTGAGCGTGGCCTCGGCGGCTTCGCGCAGGCGCGGGTGCTCGGCGCTCAGGAAGGGCACGACGGCCCGCACCGCCTCCGGCTTGTCGACGCCGCGCAGGCGCTCGAGCACGTGGAGTCGCACTGCCTCGTGCGGGCTTTGGCGCAGCAACGGGAGCAGTGCCAGCCTGACCCCCGGCTCGAGCTCGAGCTTCTGCAGCAAGGGCAGCAGGTGCTGCGGCGCCGGGCTCCACTCCTTCTCGCCGAGGAAGGGCAACAGCTTCACCAGCAGGGTCTTGGACTCCTTGGGCTGGACGGGCAGGTGGGCGAGGGAGATCGCCGCGTTGCGCCGCACCGCCTCGGGCTGCGCCGCCGCCAGCGCCTCGAAGAGAACACGCCGCGCTGCCTCCACCGCTTTGGGCTCGCTGACGCCGCCCAGGAGGATCAAGCAACCGACGAGGGCATGCGGGCTCTTCTTCGTCCGCGGCTCGCGCAGGAACTTGTGCACTCCCCGCAGCGCCGCGAGGCGAGCCGGCGCGGGCAGCCGGCCGAGGAGGCCACGTAGGCACTGGGTGAGATGTTTCGCCAGCTCCAGCTCTTCTTCCGCCATGCGGCGCAGCAGGAAGTCGAAGACCGTCGTCCCGCCGATCTCTGCGAGGGTGGAAGCGATGGCGCGCTTGCCGTGGTGATCGGCCTTGGCATACTGGCGCCGTAGCGCCGGCACCGCGGCCGCGCCGCCCAGAGCCAGGACGCGGGCGGCGACTTGCCGGACCGCTCCCGATTCCAGGAGCATCGGTGCCACCAGATCCACCGCGGTCGCCGGACCGAGCTGGGCGAGACCTTGCAGTGCCTGGATCCGCACCGCCTCGGTCTCCGACTCGAGGCTGGCGGCGATGGCTTCCAAGACCGATTTGTGCCGCAGCTCCAGCGCCGTGACCACGCGCAGCGCCGCGAGACGCAGGTTCCCGTCGGGAGAACGGAGCAGTTGCACCAGGTCGCGGGCGGTACGGTCCACGCGCTTCCTCCCCAAGTGGAAAGGGTTCGGCGGCAACGGAGGCGGAACGCCGGCGATTATAGCGGTTGCTTCGCGGTCCCTGCGAGACGTTCCAAGAGCTGCACCATCGCCGCCGCCGAGCGCTCCCAGCTGTGCTCCCGCGCCAGGCTCCGCCGCGCCGCCACGTCCCCGAGCGTCGCCAGGGACGCGCGCACTGCCGCCAGCACCGCCTCCGGTGTCGCCGCGACCTGGAGCAACGGTTCGAAACCCCGCACCCAGGGCGAAAAGTCCGTGCTCACCACGGGCTTGCCGAGAGCGAAGTACTCGTAGAGCTTGTTCGGCGCGACGCCGCGGGTCAGCGGCGTGGAGCGGAAGGGGATGAGGCAGACATCCATGCCCGCCACGTACTGCGGCAGCTCGGTGTGCGGCACCGAGCCGAGCCAGTGGACGTTGCGATGCGCGGCGAGGAGCTGTTCGAGCGGCGCCGCTGCGCCGACCACCGGCCCGACCAGGACGAGGCTCGCCTGGGGAAACGCCGCCGCCAAGCGGGCGAAGAGAGCGAAATCGATCCACTCCGCCAGAGCGCCGGCGTAGCCGAGGCGCGGTGCCGGCAAGGCGGCGAGCCGCGCCGGCGGCGCCGGTTTCCGCCAGGCGGCGTCGAAGAGCTCGAAGTCCACGCCGTTGCCGATCTCGAGCAGCGCCTGCGGCCGCAGCGGCTCGATCTCCTCCCGCAACAGCGTCTGGCTCACCACCACCGCATCCACCTCCCGCACCACCCGTTCGAAGTAGCGGCGTGCCCAGGCCGGCGTGCCCGGGAAGGCCAGGTGGTTGTCGTTGCAGTCGTACACCGCGGCCCGCCGGGGCAGGAAGCGCAGGATGCCGCCGTAATAGATGTTGGAAACGTAAAGCACAGCGTCGCCGGCGAAACCGAGGCAGAGACGCAGGCACCCCACCCAGAGGAGGAGAACGGCATCGACGGCGGCGCGCACCACGCTCACGGCCAGCAGGCGCCGGAGCCCCGGCTGCGGCACGTTCTTCAGCACCGGCACGGTGACGTAGGTGAGCACCCCGTCGCGGCGCGGCCACCAATCGTTGCGGCGCCCGCGCACGTAGGGCTGCAGGAAGAGCAAGCGCCAGCTCGGGGGGAAAAGGCGCAGCAGCTGCTGCTTCCGCGTCCGCACGTAGCGCCACTGCACCTCGGCGCAGACGACGACCTGCATCCGGCCTCCCGGCCCGCCCCGCCCGAGCCGAGGCCGCGGTGCAGCGCGCTAGAAGAGCGTGTAGATGAAGGGCGCCAGCGCCGAGCCCTCGGTGAAGACGATGAGCATCCCGAGCAGCAGCAGCACCAGCATGATCGGTCCCAGCCAGAACTTCTTGCGCACCCGCATGAAGAGCCAGAGCTCACGGAAGATGCTGAGCTTCTCGCGCAGGTTGTCCTTGAATCCCATGAGCCTCCCCCTCGGAAACGAGACCTTTCCAGCCTACCATGACGGAGCGCCCGCGGCCACGCACCACGCCGGCGGGTGCCTCCCGCCGAGCTCGGGCACTCAATCCAGCTCGAAGAGATTGCGCCAGTCCACGTCCTCGGCCAGCGGCTGCATCTCCCGCTTGTCCAGGACGAAACGATCCAGCACCAGATGGTCCATGTCGGTGCGCATGAAGCAGAGGTAGGCGTCGTGGGGCGTGCAAACGATGGGCTCGCCGCGAACATTGAATGAGGTGTTGATGATCACCGGACAGCCCGTGCGCGTCTCGAAGCGACGGATGAGGTCGTAGAAGAGCGGATTCTGCTCGCGGTTCACCGTCTGGATGCGGGCGCTCCCGTCCACGTGGGTCACCGAGGGGATGGTGCGCCGGTCCTCGCGCACCTGAGCCACGAGCAGCATGTAGGGGCTCGGCTGCTCCAGCTCGAACCACTCCGACACCTTGTCCTCGAGCACGGTCGGGGCGAAGGGGCGGAAGCTCTCGCGGAACTTGATCTTCAGATTGACCACGTCCTTGTTGGCCGGGTTGCGGGCGTCCGCCAGAATGCTGCGGCCTCCCAGCGCCCGCGGCCCGAACTCCATCCGCCCCTGGAACCAACCGACCACGTTCTGCTCCTCGATGAGCTGGGCGGTGCGGTCGAGCAGCGCCTCGCGCTCCAGCTCCTGGTAGCGGATGCCGTTGCCGTCGAGATAGCTGCGGATCTCTTCGCTGCTGTACGAAGGACCCAGATAGGCGTGCTGCATGCCGGGGCCGCGCTCGTTCCCCAGGATGGAGTGCCAGATGAGCGCCGCCACCCCGAGGGAGCCGCCGGCGTCCCCCGCCGCCGGCTGCACGAAGATGTCCCGGAAGGGCGTTTCCCGCAGGATGCGGCCGTTGGCCACGCAGTTGAGCGCCACACCGCCGGCCATGCACAGCTTGTCCAGCCCGGTCTCCTTGTGCAGCCAGTTCGACATGCGCAGCATGACGATCTCGGTGATCTCCTGGATGCTGGCGGCGATGTCCATCTCGCGCTGGGTGAGCTTCGATTCCGGCGCCCGCGGCTCGCCCCCGAAGAGCTCGGAGAACTTGCCGTTGGTCATGGTCAGCCCGTAGTCGTAGGCGAAGTAGTCCATGTTGAGTTTGAAGCTGCCATCCTCCTTGATGTCGATGAGCTTCTCCATCTCCCGCCTGTACTTCGGCTGGCCGTAGGGGGCGAGACCCATCACCTTGTACTCGGCGCTGTTCACCTTGAAACCTAGGTAGTAGGTGAAGGCGCTGTACAAGAGACCCAAGGAATGGGGGAAGCGGATCTCCTTGCGGATCTCCACCCGCCGGTCCCGCCCCACCCCGAGCGTCGCCGTGGCCCACTCGCCCACCCCATCCACGGTGAGCAGCGCCGCTTCCGTGAACGGCGAGAGCAGGAAGGCGCTGGCCGCGTGCGACTCGTGGTGCTCGGCGAAGAGGACGGGACCGCGGTAGTCGAGCTCCTTCCGGATCGTCCCCGGCGTCCACAGCTTCTCCCGCAACCAGAGCGGGATCGCCTTCATGAAGGAAGGGAACGAACGAGGGAAGGTGGCGAGGTAGGTGTAGAGGATGCGTTCGAACTTGAGCAGCGGCTTGTCGTAGAAGCCGACGTAATCGAGATCGGCGGCGGTAATGCCACCCTCGCGCAGGCAGTAGCGCGCCGCGTTGAGCGGGAAGTCGTGGTCGTGCTTCTTGCGCGTGAAGCGCTCTTCCGAGGCCGCGGCCACCAGGCGGCCGTCCTGCAGGAGGCAGGCGGCGGAATCGTGATAGAAGGCGGAGATTCCCAAGATGTTCATGGTGCTCGATCAGAACTGGTGTCGGTACTCGCCGCTGCGGGTGTCCTTGTCACGCCAGTAGGTCGCCGCCGCGGCCAGCCGCCGGTCGAGGAGATCGACCCGGAAGAGCCGCAAGCCCAGGTTCACCAAGTGCACGAAGACGAAGTAGAACACGGTCAGGAACACGTGCCGGTTGACGACCCCGACGACGTGGGCGAAGCGCTTCCAGCCCGCCCAGAGCTTGCCTAGGATTCTTTTCACCGACATGGGGAGTGCAGTCCGCGGTTCTCCTCGGCTACCAGGTGCTTGGCGGGGAGAGTATACCAGCTTGTCTGGTGGCGGCGCCGGCAGGGCGGGTGCGCGGGGGCCGAGGACGCGAGGCCGCTCGCTTCAGAGGCGAAAGAGCAGCTCCGCATCGGCGCGCAGGGGCTCTTCGCACAGGAAAGACTCGGCGTAGGTGCAACCGGCGGCGATGCCCAGGTAGCGCCGGTAGGCCGCCAGGATCTCGAGGATCGGGGTGCCCCGGCGGTCGATGGCCATCTGGGTGCGGTAGGCCTGGATGGCGCGGACCAGGGTGTCGAACTCGGCGGTCACGTCCACGAGGAGCGACGGGACCATGTCCCGCGGCACCATGTAGTAATACAGCCGCTGCACGTCGTGGGCCGGCAGCGCACGCTCCACGCCGCGCACGCGCGCCAGCTTCACCGCCTCGCGGACCAGGTTCCCCGTCACCAGGTGATCCACGTGCGCCGCGCCGTCGTGATGGCCACCTCGGTTGGTGTAGTGCGGGGCGAACACCAGCGCCGGGCGCAGCTCCCGCAACAGCCGCAGCAGCCGTTCCCTTCCCTCCAGGTTCGACTCGAGCCGGGAGTCCGGGAAGTCGAGCAGCCGGTGCTCGCAACCCAGGACCGCGGCAGCATCGGCCGCTTCCCGCTCGCGTTCCTCCTGCGTCCCGTGACTCCCTGCCTCGCCCCGGGTCAGGCTGACGAGGAGGAGGGACTTCCCCGCCCGCGTCAACTTGGCGATGGTGCCGCCCATTGCCATCTCGGCATCGTCCGGATGGGCGCCGAACACCACGACGTCGTAGGCCACGGAACTTCCTATCGAACCAGGGTGAGCTTGCGCGTCGTGCACCAGGTCGCCGCGGCGAACCGCACGACGTAGACGCCGCTCGGCGCCTCGCGCCCCAGCCGGTCGCGGCCGTCCCAGTCCACTGCCCCCGGTCCCGCCGGCAGCGGTCCATCGACGAGGAGACGGACGAGTCGCCCCCGCACGTCGAGGATTTCCAGGCGGGCCCGAGCCCCCACGGGCAGCTCGAAAGCGAGGCGCGTCGAGGGATTGGAAGGGTTCGGGTTCCCCGGATGCAAGGTGAAAACGGGGGTGGGCGGCGCTGCCGGGGTCGAGGGCAGGTGCTCCCGCGTGCTCAGGCTGGGCCCGACGGGGAGCAGCAAGTCCTGGGTCTCGGAGCGGAGCGCGGCGCGGAAACCGGAGGAGGCGCCGCGGCCGTCCACCGCGGCCAGCCGATACCAGTCGCCCTCGCTCCCGTTCGGATCGGCGAAGCTCGTCTGTGACGCCGCAGCGCTTCCCACGTAGGTGAGCGCCGCGGGGACGAAGTCGGAGTCGGGGCCGCGATACACGGCATAGGAAGCCACGTCGGCTTCGGTGTTCGGCGTCCACGCGACGGTGGTGACGCCGCCGATGTGGCGGGCGGCGAGAAGCTGGGGCGCCGGCAGTGTCCGGCGCGAGGTCAGCGGCCCGCCGAAGGCACCGCGATCGTTGCGCGAACCGTCGGGATCCGCCAGGCCCGCCGCCGGCTCGCCGCTGTCGAGAGCCGGCGAGTGCAGCCCGAGCGCCACGTCACCAGCGGTCGCGTCGACGAAGAGCGGATCGGCCACGAGATCGTGGGCACCATACGTCGCCCCTTGCAAGTCACCCGACGGATTGGCCCAGTAGAGGTTGTAATCGAGGCTCGCCGTCGTGGCGAAGAAGAAGAGCGCCGTGCTCCCGTGGCCGCTGCAGATGCTGTTGGACAGGCCCCAGGGGCCGGATCCCCGCTGCACGAAGAGCGCGCCCCCGAGCCCATGGTTGGCGTGCAAGGTGACGTTGCTCAGCTCGCCCTGGGAATCGAGCCCGTAGAGACCACCGCCCAGCTGGTTGGCCCGGTTGTTCCACAACACCGAGGCCACGAGCTCCAGCGTGCTCCCCTCGCGGAGCGCGATGCCGCCGCCATTCACCGCCAGGTTCGTGCTGCAGCGGGCATTGCGCAGCAGCAGTCGCGCCGCTCGCGCGCAGATCCCGCCGCCTTCTTCCACCAGCCCATTGTCGGCGAGCTGCAGGCCGTCGGCGACCAGCGTGCCGCCGTCGAGGTAGACGCCGCCGCCGCGGGATCCCGCTGCTGCCGGGGCTTGATTCTTCTCCGCCCGGCACTGCTCGAGGTGCAGCATCGCGTCGAGCAGGTACAGACCCGCACCGCGGCTGGCGCTGTTGCCGAGGAAGTGGCAGTCGACGAGGCGAGCTTGCGAGCGCGCGAAGAAACCGCCGCCGCCGCCGCCGGCCTCGGCGGCGTCGCCGGACCGATTGCCGCTGAAGGTGCAGTGACGGAGCACCGGGGAGGCATCGATGCAGAGAACGCCGCCGCCGAAGCGCCCGCTCGGGTCGGAGAGGAAGCGGGCAGCGCCACCGGAGAAACGGAAGGAGTCCACCACCGTCGTGCTGTCGACACCGGCGCCGAACTCCAGGCACGGACCGGTGCCGTTCACCTCGATCAGGCTCGGGTTGCCGGGATCGCGGCTCGTGAAGTTCGCATCCCATCCCCCCAGCAGCGTGCGACCGGATTTCTGCACCAAGAGCGGTGGGCCAAGGGGGACGCCGCCGCGCACCGCGAGCGTGTCGCCCGCGCCGCTCGCTGCCAGCGCCTTGGCGATGCTCGGGTAATCGCCGGGGATGGTGAGGAAGCGATCATCGAAGGTGCGGAGCGCGTTCACCCGCCCGCGCCCCAGCATGCCGGCATGCTCCGGATCACTTGCGTCCAGGTCATCGGCGCCCGCCAGGATCTGCTGGCGCAGCAAGGCTCCCCGGAGGAAGGGGTAGCGGGCCTTCACCAGGCCCACGAGACCGGTGACGACGGGCGCCGCCATCGAAGTGCCCTGCAACAGACGATAGCCGTGCTGGTCGGCGTTGTGATCGTAGTAGGTGCTCAAGATGTCCACGCCGGGAGCGGCAATGTCCACCCAGGAGCCGAAGTTGGAGAACGTAGCCTTGACATCCCCCGGCGTCGTGGCCGCCACGTCGAGGCAATCCCCGCGTGACCCCAGGTAGCTGGGAAGGTCATGGTTGTCGTTGCCGGCGGCGACGACGACGATGACACCCGCTGCGACCGCGTCGTCCACGGCGGCGGCGAGAAAGGAATCGAAGGACGAGCCCCAGCTGCAGTTGATCGCCGTGGCTCCCTCCAGCGTGGCATAACGAATGGCCTGAGCGGCATAGGTCATGAACACCACGCCTTGTTCCAGTCCGTCGGGGTCGGCGGGGTCGTGCACCGAGCCGCCAATGCGCAGCGGCAGGATGCGGCAACGGAAACCCACACCGGCGACACCGTCGCCGTTGTTCGTCCGCGCTCCGGCGATCCCCGCCACATGCGTGCCGTGACCGTTGAAGTCCCGTGGGTCGGCATCGGGCTGGGAAGAGTCCTCTCCGGGCCAGGCCGGCCAGGGGCTGTTCAGGTTGGACACGAAGTCCCAGCCCCGCACGTCGTCCACCTTACCGTTGCCGTCGTCGTCCACACCGCCGGTGCCATGGAACTCCACCCAGTTCGTCCAGATGTTGCCCCCGGTCCCGCCGGGGCCGCTGCCGCCCAGATCGGGATGCATCCAGTCCACACCGGAATCGGCGATGGCGAGGACCACACTGGTATCGCCGATCGAGTGGTTCCAACCTCCAGTGACGTGCGCGTCCCTCCCCGAAGTGCTCTCCAGATGCCATTGCCCGGCGAAGTCATCGGTTTCGAGCAGGAGCGGGTGCATCCAGTCGAGCTCGGCGCTCTCGACTTCCGGGAGCGCCGCATAGGCGCCCCGCACCATCTCCAGGTCCTGCTCGGGTGGGAAGTCGACGACGTAGAAGGAGGCGAGCCGAACTTCCGACTTCGCAGGCCCCCGACCCGGGCCGTCGAAGAGCGGCGCGCAACGGCTGACGGCGAAACGCGTGTGCAGGAGCTCGAGATCCGGGCTCTTCGCCGCCTCGGAGAAGGTACCTGACGCCGGCGGTCGCAAACGCAGTACCACGCGGCCGTGTACCGGTTGCGGCGTGAAGGCTTGAGCCCGCGCCAGGGTCGCCGCGCCGAGCCACGCCAGCAGGAAAACGAGCCACGCCAGGCGCCGGCGGCCTCGGGCGCTCGCCACGTGCGGGCCAGAGCGCATGCGTGACTGCCCTCTTCTCGGGGGTCGAGGCGGCGGGGAGCGCAGGCTCTTCGAAGGATAGAGCCCGCGGAGCGGAGCGGCAAGGCAGTGGTCGAATGCTAAGGGCGCGGCTGGCCGGTTCGATCCAGGAGCTTCCAGAGCAGTGGCAAGAGGCCCGCCGCCGCCAGCATCTTCACCACATCGCCGAGGATGAAGGGATAAAGGCCGGCGCGCAGCAACTCGCCCCGGGGCACGAAGGCGGCGAGCTGGGTCAAGCCGCAAGCGAACAGCACCACCGATCCGAGCAGCATCGCCGCGAAGGCGCGGAGCGGCGTTCGATCCCAACCGTGCTCGGCGCAGAAGCCGACGACGAAGGCAGCTGGCACGAAGCCGATGAGATAACCGCCGGTCGGACCGAGGAGATGGGCGAAACCAGCGCTGCCGCCGGCGAAGAAGGGCAGGCCGGCAGCGCCCTCAGCGAGATAGGCCAGCATGGCGAGCGCGCCGCGGCGGCACCCCAAGGCGGCGCCCGCCAGGAAGACCCCGAAGGGCTGCAGGGTGATAGGCACCGGCGTCCAGGGCAGACGGATCTCCAGCTGCGCCAGCAAACCCACACCGAAGCTGGCGCCGAGGATCAAGAAGAGATCACGAGTCGCACTGGCCGAGCCGATGCGGTCGGCGAGCGTGGCGGCGCGGACTGTCCCGTGCATGCGTTGGTCCTCCCGCTGCAGAGCGGGCGCGACGCTACCACAGGCTCCGGGGCCTGCCAAGGCCTCGGCTCAGGCCCGGCGCAGGAAGAAGAGGACGACGCCACCCAAGAGCAGGCGGTAGGTGGCGAACGGGCGCAGCGAGTGCTGGCTCACGAAGCGCAGGAACCAGCGCACCGCCAGCCAGGCGGCGAGGAAGGAGACCACGAGGCCGACGGCGATCCAGAGAACGTCGTCGCGCCCCAGTGTCTTGGCGCTTCGGGCCAGATCGAGCACCGCAGCGCCGAGGATCGTCGGGATGGCGAGGAGGAAGGAGAAGCGCGCCGCCGTCGGGCGGTCGAGGCCGCAGAGCAAGCCGCCGAGGATGGTGGCCGCGGCGCGGCTGAAGCCGGGGAAGAGAGCCACGCACTGGGCCAGACCCACGGCGAGCGCTTGCCGAACGCTGAGTTGTTCCACCGCTTGCGTGCGCGGTCGGAGCTTCATGGCTTCGACGGCGTAGATGCACAGCGCCCCGGCGATGAGCGCCAGCGCCACGTTCCGCGGCGTGAACAGATGCTCCTTCAAGGTGTCGTGCAGCAGGAACCCCAGCACTGCCGCGGGCAGGAAAGCGAGGAGGATGTTGCCGTAGTAACGCCGCGACAGCGGCTCGTGCCGCATGGTGAGAGCGTGGCCGAGGAGCTGGCGACGGTACTCCCAGACCACTGCCAGGATCGCACCGAGCTGGATGACGATGTCGAAGGTGTTGGCGTTCTCGCCCTGGAAGCCGAGCCAATGCCCCACGAGGATGAGGTGTCCGGTGGAGGACACCGGGAGGAACTCGGTCAGCCCCTCCACGAGACCCAGGATCACCACGACGCCCAGCAGGTCCAAGCGCACTCCCCTGGCGGTTCGATCGCCCCCGAGCCTTCCCCTGGCGAAGCCACCCCTGCCGCCGCACCCTGCGCCACAAGCCGCGGAGCGGCGGGCATCATTCTAGGCGTAAGGAGGGCTGATCCTGGCGCCTGTCTGCAAAGCCCGGGCCGATCGGTGCTTGGGACCCCTCCAGACTTTTTCAGGACAGCGCTCCCGGTCCGCTCCAAAAAAAGTTGCTTCCCCCTGCAACCCGAGAGACCCCGTTCTCGTTCACCTAGACTGCCAGTCGATTCGCGTGCCACAAGTTCCCCGCGGATTGGTTCGGCCTAGGCGTGCTTCCGGAGCGGCGAGGACGGGGAGCACGTGGCCGGCCTCCGCGGGGATCTCTTTACCGCCCCTCTGGTCTTCTCCAGCCCCGACCCGCCTGTCGAAGACCCGTCTCAACGCCGGCGCGCCGCCACCTCCAGCAAGGCGGCTTCGACCCGATCCACCAGCTGGGGCCAGCCGAAGCGGGCCACCGAGGGCCGGGTTTGGCTTGCCATCCGGGACCAGGTCGCATCGTCGAGCAACTCTTCCATGCCCCGACGGAGAGCCCCTACATCCCCCTCCGGGACGAGGCGCCCGTTCACGCCGTCCTCGACGACCTCGGGCACGGCGCCCACCGGCGTGGCGATCACGGGCCGGCCGGCGGCCAGGGCTTCCAGGACGACGTTGGGGAGACCCTCGTTATGAGAGCAGAGAACGAGGGCGCGGCACTCCTGCAGCAGCGAGAGGATCCGTTCCCGGGGTTGCACGCCGAGGAGGCGGACGGGTGTGCCGGCTGCGGCGCGTTGGAGCGCTGCCGCCAGCGGCCCGCCACCTGCCATCCACACCTCGGCGCCCTGCAGCGACCGCGCTGCTTCGATGAGAGCGAAGGGGTTCTTGTCCTGCACCAGCCGGCCGACGAAGAGGAAGCGCCGCGGCGGTGGTTCCTCCCTCGCAAGTGGCGGCGGCTGATCGACACCATTTCCCAGCACGCGGAGATGGGAGGCGATGCAGCGCCAGGCGTCCTGCTTCCCGGCGCGTTCGTAGGCACGCGCGAAGCTCGAGGCCATGCGCTGCGTTTGCACCCAGTTCTCCGTCGCCCGTCGGTGCAACCAAGCGGACAATCGTGTCTCCCAGTTCTTCGGGTGCAGGCGCGTCTCCGATTCCACCCGCTGCCAGATGACGAAAGGGGCGCCGTTCAAGCGGTGGGCCACGTAGCCCAGCAGGCCGCTATTGACCGTCATGAAGCAGAGCAACACGTCCAGTGGCGCTCGGCCGCCTTGCCAGCCGGCAGCCAGAACCTCGAAGAGGAGACGCAAGCCCGGCACGGGAACCACGGGCCGGCGGTGCACCTGCGGGCCCGCCGCTTCCGCACCGGCCCGAGTGCCGCCCCGCTCCTCTTTCCTGGCTCGTCGCTTGCCGCCGCGGGTGAAGACGTGGACCTCGTGGCCGCGGGCAGCCAGCTCCCGCGCCAGCCTTTCCGCTTGGAATTCGGCCCCGCCGATCCCCTCGGGCGGTAGGAGGGCGATGAAGATTCCGATGCGTAGTCGCCGTGTTGCCGGGGACTTCGCCGCCTGCAGAGACTCCTGCGCCTCTCGAGATCCGGCCGGCAAAACTCTGCCCCCCTTCCGGCTCACGGCTGCGTTCCGATAGGATCAGCGGGAGCCTGCTCCGCCCCCGAAAAACCTGCGGCGACCGCCGTGCAGGGTGAAGATCTGGACCGGCCGGCGTCAATGGACGAACACCGGCCGCGCCTCCTGGGACGGCGTCCACGCGGCGATCGGCTGGAGACCCCTTCCATGTGTGGGATCTGCGGGATCCATGCTCCCGGGCGGGTCGACCCGGAAGTGCTCCGGCGCATGAACCGCGCTCTGGTGCACCGCGGCCCCGACGACGAAGGCTATTACACCGACGAGCGCGTCGGCCTGGCCTCGCGCCGTCTTTCCATCATCGATCTGCAAAGCGGCCACATGCCGATCGCCAACGAGGACGACTCGGTCTGGGTGGTGCAGAACGGCGAGATCTACAACTTCCGCGAGCTGCGCGCCGACCTGGAAACCCGGGGACATCGTTTCACCACCCGCAGCGACACGGAAGTGCTCGTTCACCTCTACGAAGAGCACGGCAGCGATCTCTTCTCACGCTTGCGCGGCATGTTCGCCATCGCCCTGTGGGATCGTCGCCGCGATCTCTTGCTCCTCGGCCGCGACCGGGTCGGCAAGAAGCCGCTCTACTACAGCTTCGACGGCCGCACCCTCCTCTTCGCTTCCGAGATCAAAGCGCTGCGCCAGCACCCGGACCTGGACGTGAGCCTGGACTGGCAGGCGCTGAACCACTACTTCAGCCACCACTACGTGCCCGAGCCGCTGTCGATCTTCCGGGAAGTGCGCAAGCTGCCGCCGGGGCACTGGCTCACCCTACGCGGCGGCGCTCTGGAGGTCCGGCCCTACTGGCAGCTCGACTTCGAGCATCCCCGGTCGGAGACCGACGAGGGCTGGTACATGGAGCAGCTGCGGGAGAAACTGCGCGACGCCGTGCGCGCCCGGCTGGTGAGCGACGTGCCCCTCGGCGCCTTCCTCTCCGGTGGCGTCGATTCCGCCACCGTGGTGGGCCTGATGCAGCAACTCCTGGACGCGCCGGTGAAGACATTCTCCATCGGCTTCGACGCCGAGTCCTTCGACGAACTGCGCTACGCCCGTGTGGTCGCCCAGGCCTTCGGCACCGAACACCACGAAGAGATCCTGCAGCCCGACGCCACTGATCTGGTGGCGAAGCTGGTGCAACAGTTCGACGAACCCTTCGGGGATCCTTCGGCGCTGCCGACCTACCTCGTATCGCAAATGGCGCGCCGGCACGTCACCGTGGTTCTCTCCGGCGATGGCGGCGACGAGGCCTTCGCCGGCTACGACAGCCATCGCGTCCAGGAGCGGGACGAGCGCTTCCACCGCCGGGTGCCGGCACCGCTGCGGGCGTTGGCGAGCGGCGGCCTCGGACTCGGCGCCCGCCTCTCCGGGCAAGCACGGTGGCGGCGTATGGCGCGCGCCGTGGGCCGCGCCCACCAGCCGTTGCCGGGGCGTTACAGCAACGTCTTCGACCCCGGCGGCCGCCGCCGGCTCTTCGCCGCGGCGACGCTGGAGCAGATCGGTTCCATGCAAGAGCACGAAGTCTTCGCCGCCCATGCCGCGGCGCAGCGCTACCCCGACTTCTTGAGCCGCGTCCTCGCGGTGGACACGGCCACCTATCTACCTGGCGACATCCTGGTCAAGGTGGACCGCATGAGCATGGCGAATTCTCTGGAGGTGCGCTGCCCGCTGCTGGATCAGGAGGTTCTCGAGTTCGCCGCCAGCATCCCTTCGAACCTCAAGCGCCGCCATGGCGTCTCCAAGTACATCTTCAAGCGTGTCGCCGAAGGCTTCGTGCCGCGCGAGATCGTGCACCGCCAGAAGCACGGCTTCGGTGTCCCCCTCGGCCAGTGGTTCCGCGCCGAGTTGCGCGATCTGGTGCGCGAACACCTCCTGCACAGCAGCAACGGCGCCCATGTCCTCTTCAACCGCCGCTTCGTGACTCATCTGGTCGAAGAGCACGAGGCCGGGCGCTGGGACTGGAGCGTGCAGCTCTGGGCGCTGCTCATGTTCCATCTCTGGTACGAACGCCACGGCCCGCAGACACGCTCCTGAGCGCGAGTCGGGGAGATCGATGCACGCCGCCAGTGCCGCAACCGCGCCCGCCCCCGAAACTCGCTTCGAGTTCGGCAAGAACTGGCTGCGCTTCCTCGGCACCCTCGACGAGGACCGTATCGACATCGCCACCCGTTCCCTGGCCTCTCTGCTCGGGCGGGAGTCGCTTTCCGGCGCCTCTTTCCTCGACATCGGCTCGGGCAGCGGACTTTCCTCCCTCGCCGCGCTCCGACTCGGCTGCACGCGCCTCCACTCCTTCGACTTCGACCCGCTGAGCGTCGCTTGCACTCAGGAGCTCAAGCGCCGTTATGCCCGGGCAGCGGAGTTCTGGACCGTGGAGGCAGGCAACGCCCTCGACCGCGGCTACCTCGCCGGCCTCGGCACCTGGGACGTGGTCTACTCCTGGGGTGTGCTGCACCATACCGGTGCCTTGTGGCAGGCTCTGGACAACGTCGCCGCTCTCGTGCGTTCCGGGGGCTCGCTCTGCCTGGCCATCTACAACGACCAGGGGAGTACTTCGGTGCGGTGGCGGAAGATCAAGGCCCTCTACCACAAGAGCCGTGGCGCGCGGCTGCTCGTGCTCGCGACCTGCACTTCGTATTTCGTCCTGCGCGGCCTCGCCGGCGACCTCCTGCGCTTGCAAGATCCGACCCGGCGCTACCGCCAGTACCGGCGGAACCGCGGCATGTCCGTGCTCCACGACTGGCGCGACTGGCTGGGAGGCTACCCATTCGAGGTCGCCAAGCCCGAGGCCGTCCTCGCCTTCTACCGCGCCCGCGGCTTCACACTGGAACGCATGACGACCTGCGGCGGCAGCCACGGGTGCAACGAGTACGCCTTCGTGAAGCAGTGACGGAAGGGTCAGGACCTGCGGCCGACCGCGCGGTGATACGAAGCGGCGATCTTCTCCGCCGCCATGGCCCAGGAAATCGTGGTTTCGGTTTGCGCCGCGATCCCCGCGCGCAGGTGCTCGCGCAAACCCGGCTCCTGCAGCAGCCGGAGAATCGCTGCCGCCAGCGCCTCGGCATCGCCGGGCTCCACCAGCAGTCCGTTGACACCATCCTGCACGTACTCGGGCAGGCCGCCGACGCGGGTGGCGACGACGGGTTTGCCAAAGGCGAAGGCGGTCAGCACCACGCCACTCTGCGTCGCGTCGAGATAGGGACAAGCGACGACCGTGGCGCGGGCGAAGAGCTCTGCCGTCTCCCGGTTGTGCATGTAGCGGTGCAGCACCTCGACGCTACCGCCGCGAGGCAGCTCCGGTTCCGGGGGGAGCGCGTAGCCTGGGAAGGAGCGCCCGGCGACGACGAAGCGGACCGCATCCAGCTTCGCCGCTACCAGGGTGGCAGCACGGTAGAAGACGTCGAGACCTTTGTACCGCGACATGCGGCCGAAGAAAAGCACGGTGCGCGGCTCCTCGGCGGGCGGTTCGGCGAGCCACTCCTTGACCAGGCCATGGACGCCGAGGTGGCCCGTGTCGAGCCTTCCCGGCGCGATCCCGAAGCGTTGGCTGACTCCTGCCACCCCCGAACGATTCAGCAAGAAGAAGCGATCCACCTGCGGGAAGGTGAGCCGGCGCCCGAGAGACACGCGCCAGTTGTCCTCACCCGAGTGCGGCTCGGGGTCGTGCAGCGTGAGCACCATGGGGATGTGACGCAGCGACCAGAGGAGAGGCGCCAGACGCAGGGACAGATTGTCCAGATGCAGCACGTCGGGCCGCAGGGCGCGGATGAAGCGCGCCGCTTGCAGGCTCCTCCACCACGTCCGCGGGTGCACGCTGCGCCGGCAGTCGTGGACGATGAGATGGAAACTGGTGGCGCGCTGCCAGTACGCCCGGATGGAGGGCGGCACGGAATCGCGCAGGACAGCGTCGCCGGGAACGATGCCGCCCGGCAGGTGGCGCGGCGGTACGTCGAAGAGGGCGCTCGACCATGCTTCCGGCGACAGCTCCAGGAGCAGATGGAACTCGGTGCGCCGATTCATCTCCGGCACGAGCGACAGCACCGGCTCCAGCTGGATGGCGCTGCTGTAATAGACGGCGCGGAGCGGTGCAGCCTCGGTGGGGCGTACGGCCGGCACTGTTTCCCGAGACGTCATGGATTCCTCTCGCGTCGCCGAGCGGCCGGACGCTGCTCCAGAGCGTAACACAGGGCTGCAGGCCGCCTGCGTCGCCGCGTCGATCCGCTATACTTCGGTTCCCGAACGCGAACCGAGGAGTGGGTGCATGAACCCGGAACTGCTGAGCCTGCTGCGCTGCCCGCGCTGCGGCGCCCCGCTCGCATCCGTCACTGCCAACGGCGGCGCGACCGGTCGCCTGAGCTGCAAGCCATGTGCGGCAGAGTATCCCTGCCCCGACGGCATGCCCTTCTTTCTCGCGCCGGACGTGGCCGCGGATCGCACCGCCCAGGCCTTCGAGGCCCAGTGGACGTTGCATTCTCGTGGCGCCTTCGAGAAGGACACCATCTACGGCGAGACCGCCGCGGAGGAGTTGCAGAGCTTCCTCGATCGCTTCGGTTTCGCCGCCGCCTCCGGTCTGGCGGGCCAGCGCATCCTGGACATCGGTTGCGGCAGCGGTCGTCTCACCAGCAACTTGGCCAAGGCGGCGCCAGGCGCCGTCGTGGTCGGCGGCGACCGCAGCGGCACCGCGCGCCTCGCCCACGCGCGCTGTCGCGAATTGCCCAACGCGCTGGTGGCGCAGTTCGATCTGTACGCGCCGCCCTTCGCCCCGGAGTCCTTCGACTTGATCTATGCCGATGGCGTCGTGCCGGCGGTTCCCGATGCCGAGGCTGCCCTCGCCAGCTTGGATCGCCTGCTGCGCCCAGGCGGCCAGCTCTTCGTCTGGTTGTATCCGCGCAGCTTCAGCCCCTACCGGCTGCTGCGCGATGTCTTGGTACGCCCGTACCTCCTGCCGCACTCGGTGCAGCAGAGCCTGTGCTGGATCTTCGGCGTCCCCTTGCACGCGGCCTTCAAGCTCTACGAACCCTTCCGCGGCCCACGCCGGCGTTCGCTGCGCGAGGTCGTCTTCATGCTGCACGACAACCTCACGCCGCAGTACCAGCATCGCCGCCACCCCGACGAGCTGGTCGCCGAGTTCCGCCGCCTGGGGTACGCCGACGCCCGCAGTTTGGCCTTTCCGGTCAGCGTCGTGGGCACCAAGGCGGGGGCGCGACCCGCGCCGTCGCCCTGAACGCTGGCGCTCGGCGCCATCGCACCAAGGCGCGAGACTGCCGCCACTCGAGAACGCTCGCTCCCTCAAGCACGACGCTCTGCACTCTCCCAAGCGGGACGCAGCCCTGCCGCCGCGGCGCGGAGATGGGTGAGAGCCAGGAGCATGGGCGCTTGTCCCCAGCGCACCGCCGGCAGGGGATTGGTGACGAAGCGGCCGCGGCTCAAGAGGAAGTATCCCGCTTCTTCGGGTCCCTGGCGGGTGCAGCGGAAGAGAAGCCGCGTCACCGCCCGCGTCACCGCCTGGGCTCGCTCCAGCTCCTTCGCGTCCCACCAGCAAAGCAGCGCCAGAGTCTGGATGGCCTGCGCGCAGTTCTGCACCTCGATGGGATGCAGTCGTCCCGCCAGGTAGCGCGGCACGTGGTCGGCGGTGAACAGCTGCTCGTGATAGAAGCGGACGCCCCGCCGCAGCGCCGCTTCCCAGTCCGGGTTCCTTTCCAAGAGAGAAGCTTGGAGCAGGGCCTCGAGGACATAGCCGGTGTGGAAGCCATCCACCCAGCGACCTTCCGGGCCGCGGGCGTAGTCCCAGGAGCCGTCGCCGTTCTGGTGCTGCAGGACGAAATGCAGCGCTCGCCGCCCGAGGCTGGCCAGATCGCTCTCACCGGTGTGCCGTGACAAGCGCAGGAGGAAGGCCCCGGCGAGTGCGGTGACGTTGTACACCGCCGCCTCGTGGTGAGCGAAGTAACGGAACCAGACTCCCCCATCACCTTCGTCGACAGCGCCGAGATCGCCGCGAAGGAAGTCCGCCACCGACCGGGCGAGGGCGAGATCGCTCCTGTCCCCTTCCATCTCGAACGCTTCCAGGAATGCCTGCGCCGCCACCACGCTCCAGAACAGGTTCGGCGTCCGTGCTTCCACCGCGATGAAGCGCGACACGTACGCTGTCGGCATTCCCCAGCAGGCACCACGATGGCCGGGCACGACGGCGCGACGCAACGCTCCGAGGAGGTCCCGCGCCGCGGCGCCCGCCCCCGGATCGCCACCGAGGCGCTGGCGCAGGAGGGCGGCCGCGGCGAGATCGGCCAGGCTCTTGGCGGAGGCATGCGGGCGAATGCCGACGAGGGGGCGGAGATTGAGCGGACTGCGCTTGAGGAGCTGCGTCCACAGCCGGGCCAGGAAGCGCGACCGCCGCACGAGCGACCAGGGCCGGCCGCAGTCGAGGGCGTCGTAGGGATCGTAGGAAGCGATGCCGTGCGCGTCGAGCCAGCGCCGGAGCGCTGCTTCCACCAGCGCCGGGGCCGGCGCCGTGTTCACGCGCGAACCTTCTTCTTGTGCACCAGGAAGTGCCCTAGGAGCAGATGCTCCAACCCGGAGTTCTTCAGCACGTCGAGGGCGTCCTCCGGGGAGTTGGCGATGGGATAGCCGTGCAGGTTGAAGGAGGTGTTGAGGATGGCACCACGTCCGGTGCGCCGGCGGAACTCGGTGAGCAGATGATGGTAGCCCGGGTTCCAGGCCTCCGACACGAGCTGTGGCCGCGCCGAGCGATCGTAGGGATGGATGGCTGCAGCGATTTCGCCGACCCGCTCGGTCGTGTCGAAGGAGAGGATCATGTAGGGCGCCGGCAGGCGCTTCGGGTTGACGATGTAGTCGTCGGCGCTTTCCTCCAGCATCGAGGGTGCGAAGGGCATCCAGAAATCCCGGCTCTTCACCATGTCGTTGATGATGCGCACCACCTCCGGGCGAGTGGGATCGGCCAAAATGGCCCGATTCCCCAGCGAGCGAGCGCCGAACTCCATACGCCCGCGGCAGCGCGCCACCACCGCACCTTGGGCGAGGAGCTCTGCCGCCCGCGCTTCCAGGTCGCCGTCGCTTTCCACCTCCAGCCAGGAGCCGGCTTGGAAAGTCTGCAGGGCTCGTTCCTCGTCGGCGCGGCTCGCCTCGGGCCCCAGGTAGAGGTCTCCGAGAGGCTGCAGTTGGGGCGGGCGCCCTTGCTTCAGGTCCTGCTCCGCTTGCCAGTGCCAGGCGGTGGCGAGGGCGCTCGATTCGTCGCCGCACGACGGCAGCACATACAGATCCTCCACTTCGTCGAGCTCCATGATGGCCTTGTTGGCCTTCACGTTCATGAAGACACCGCCGGCGAGCGCCAGCCGGCGGATGCCGGTGGCGGCGACCGCGTTCCGTGCCCAAGTGGTGAGCATCTCTTCGGTGAACAGCTGCAGGCCGCCGCAGACGGTGTCGAAGCGCTTGAGCTGCAGCAGCTCGCGGAAGAACTCGTAGCTGTAATAGGTCTCGGGGCAACCGTTGCGGCGTTCCCAAACCATCGGGTTGTCGCTCTTGAACTCGAGCAAGCGGCGGAAGAGCTGGGCCACCTGCTGGCTCTGCTTCTGCGGCGCATACGGCGCCATGCCCATGAGCTTGTATTCGTGCTCCAAAGGCACCATGCCCATGAGGAAGGTGATCATGGCGTAGATGTTGCCGATGGACTCCGACTCCGGCACCGCCGCCAGGCGGCGCAGGCGCCCCTTCTCCCCCACGCTCACCGTGGCGCAGAGGCCGTCGCCGGCTCCGTCGTTGGTCAGCACCAGGACGGGGGCATCGAAACGGCCCCAGCCGTAGTAGGCCCCGGCGGCGTGCGCCGTGTGGTGGTCGAGGAAGTGCACGCGCTCTTCCGGGAAGCCGAAGCGCGCCGCCAACCGCCGGCGCTGCGCCCGCCGCCGGTCGTCGTAGACGGTCTTCACCGCGGTGCGCTTGAGGAAGCGCCGCAGCGTCGTCCCCGGTGTGCCGGTGCGCTCGTATTCGGCCAGGATTTCCTCGCGGCTCTTGGCATAGGGCATCTGCTGCCCGTTCAGCACCACCGCGTCCACGTCTTGGGTACCGAGCCCCTGGCTCTGCAGCAGCCAGCGCACCGACTGCGCCGGAAATCCCGCCCAGTTCTTGATGCGGGTGAAGCGCTCCTCTTGCACGGCGGCGACGATGCGTCCGTCGTGCAACAGCGCCGCCGCTGCGGTGTGCCCGTCGTGTACCCCGAGGACGATCATGCGTCGTTCTCCCTCTCCGGCCCGGTTACGAGCCGCCGCAATTTGCCTGGCGAAGAGGAGGCTCGATCGCCAGCGCTCGCAGACTCCCCGTCGACGATCTCCCGGTAGACGCGGCCGAACTCGGCGGCCACGGTCTTGCGGTCGAAGCGGCGAGCCAGGGCTCGATTTGCCGCTTGCATGCGTGCGAGCTCTTCTCGATCGCTCAACAGCCGATCCAAAGCAGCGCCGATCGCGGCAGAATCCTGCGGGTCGACGAAGAGACAATGTTCCGGCTCCCGCAGGTATTCCACCGCAGCCCGCAAGCGCGTGGTGACGAGGCCCAAACCCGCAGCGATAGCCTGGAGGAGAACCATGGGTAAGCCCTCGGTGAGACGGGAGGGAAAAGCCAGCACGTCCGCACCATTGTAGAAGCGAAGGGTCTCCGCTTCGGGCACGGCGCCGTGGAAGTGCACACTGCTCTCTAAATGCAGGGACCGAGCCAGCGCGGTCGCCGCAGCGCGGACGGGACCGTCACCCACCACGAGCAGGTGGGCGCCATGTCGCTCGACGAGCCGAGGGAAAGCGCCGATCACCTCCTCCAGCCCCTTGCCGGGAATGAGGCGACTGATGAAGAGGACGAGAGGTGCCGGACGCTCGATCCCGAGTTGCCCATGCAGGTCGAAGCGCTCGCCATAGCGGGCGGGATCGATGGGGTTCTTCACCACGAAACAGGGCGGCGCGTGGCGCAGATGCTGCACCTCGTCGGCTTCCGGGGTGGAAAGCGTGCCCAGCGCCTGCACCGAACGCAGGAGCAGGCGCCCCAGAGCTCTCCAGGGCAGGGCGCCAGAGTGGAGCAGAGCGGTTTCCGAGCCGTGCCACTCCAGGAAGACGCGCCGGCCCAGGAGTCGGCTCAGAGCGACGAAGGTCGTGTCGCGCAGCAGTGCTCTCCGGTCGAGGCAGGTGTTCAAGTGCACCAGGTCCGGATCGGCGGCGCGCAACCGCCCCGGGTAGCGCGCCACATCCACGATCTGGTGCCAGATCTTGAGCGGCAACGGCTCGCCTTCCTCCCAGCGCCCGTAGGGCATGTGGAAGAGTTCCAGGTCACGGCTCTGGCGCAGATCTTCCACCAGCATGGGCAGCAGCAGCGCCGTTCCGCCGGCCGTGGCCCCCGGGGCCGGCACGCCCATGAGAACGCGGAGCGGGCGCTGGCTGCCGCCGCTCTGCCAAACGCTGCCCATCCCCGTCGTCACGTCACCGGCTTCGCGCCGCTGCTGGTTCATGCGCCTTGTGTCACCCGCCCCAGGCTCTCGCTCCAGGCGGCGAGTTGCAGGAGGATCCACAAGTGCACGCCGTGGTCCGCCAGGCCGCGACGATGTTCGTCGACGACCTCTCGCAGCGCCCGGACATCCACGACCTCGTCCAGCGCCCCGCTCCCCAGCCGCTCTCGCAACAGCGTCGCTCCCGCTTCGCCGCGGAACCACTCGCGCACCGGCACGTCGAAGCCGCGCTTGGGGGCGGAAAGCACCGCCGGTGGCAGCTTCGCCTGCATGGCCTGGCGCAGCACGTGTTTGCGCCTGTACCCCGGCATCTTCACCGCGGCGCTCACCGAGGTCATGAGCTCGACCAGCCGGTGGTCGAGGAAAGGCACGCGCACCTCGAGCGAATGGGCCATGCTCGTTCGATCCACCTTGGTGAGCATCTCCGAGGGGAGCATCATCTTGAGGTCGAACCAGTTGAGGCGCTGGAAGTTGTCTCGCACCGGGCAATGACGGAGTGTGTCGTCGACGAACTCGCGGGCAGGCCGGATGGCCCCGGCGCGCAGCAACCGACGGCGGGAAGCCGGCGAGGAGAAGGACTGCTTGCGCGCGATCCGCTCCTCGAAGCCGAGGTTCGCGGCCTCGAGGACACGTGCCGTGCGCTCGAGCCGGTGGCGGAGCCCGCCGCGGCTCAGCCTCCGCGCCGCCTGCACACAACCCGGCAACACCGTCCGGCGCAGCACCCCGGGGAGCACCCCATAGGCGGCGCTGAACTTCTCGCCCTGATAACGGGTGTAGCCGGCAAGCACCTCGTCGCCCCCGTCGCCGGAGAGCGCCACGGTCACCTTCTCCCGCGCCACGCCGGCCAAGGCGTAAGCGGCGATGGCCGAGCTGTCGCCGAAGGGCTCGTCGAAGGCCTGCCCCAAGGTGCAGAGCGTCGCTTCCAGATCGTCGTAGGTGACGACGCGTTCCAGGTGCTGCGAGCCCGCCCGCTCAGCCACGCTGCGGGCGAGGGCGCGTTCGTCGTAGCCGTCGGTTTCGAAGCCGATGGTGAAGGTCCTGAGCGACCGTGTGCTCTCGCTGGCAAGGGTGACGATGCTCCCCGAGTCGAGTCCGCCGGAAAGGAAGGCACCGAGGGGCACATCGCTCCTGAGCTGCAAGCGCACCGCGTCTGCCAGCAGAGCGCTGAATTCCTCGACGATGCGCTCCTCGTCGCGCCGGGCCTCGCTCTCGTCCACGACGGGCGGCTGCCAGTAGGTCTGGAGCCGCGGTCGAGCGCCGTTCTCCACGATCAGATGGGTGGCTGGAGGCAGTTTGTGCACGCCCCGATACAGCGAATGCGGCTCGGGCACGAAGCCGAAGGCCACGTAGGCGTCCAGCACCTCCCAGTGCGGCTCAGCCGCCCAGCCGCCGGCGAGGAGCGCCTTGATTTCCGAGCCGAAGAGAAGCGTGTCGCCGTCCCAGGCGTAGTGGAGCGGCTTGATGCCGAGACGGTCACGGGAAAGCAGCAGGCGTGAACGCAGCGCATCCCACAGCGCGCAAGCCCACATCCCGTTCAGGTGCTGGACGAAGTCGTCCCCCCAGGCTTCGTAGGCGTGCACCAAGACTTCCGTGTCGCTCTGGGTGCGGAAGCGGTGCCCCAGGGCTTCCAGCTCGCGCCGCAGCTCCATGTAGTTGTAGATCTCGCCGTTCTGCACCACGGCGATGCTGCCGTCTTCGTTGTAGAGCGGCTGGTCGCCGCCCTCGACGTCGATGATGGCGAGCCGCCGCGTGCCGAGACCCACCGGGCCGCGGACGTGGAAGCCCTCGCCGTCCGGCCCCCGGTGCACCAGGGTGCCGCACATGCGCCGGACCTGCTCGGCGTCGGCCGGGCGCGCAGGGTCACGGTGCAGGAGACCGGCGATGCCGCACATGGGTTCCCGAGGGGGTTTGAAGAAGGGCGGAGAGCGGCGCCCCGCGCCACTCGGGTCTCATGGTAGCACAGGCCTCGGTGTCGGCCGGGTGGCTCGCCGGTCGGCGCGCGGTGCTTGCCCACCACCCCGAGAAGGTAGACTCCGGCGAGCGCCGGGGCCTCCCCCCCGCAGGCGCCCGGAGGCGGTGGTCGCTCATTCCCGTGCCCCCCACACCGACCCAGACGGCACGCTTCAAGAGCCACTTCGTCGAGAGCGTCGTTCTCACCTGGGCGGGCAACCTCGGCCGCATCGTCCTCGGTCTGCTGGCGCTGCGTCTCGTGACCGGCGCCATTCCGGAGGCCGATCTCGGCGCCTACTGGATCCTCACCTCCGTCGCGGCGCTGCTCGCCAACCTTGCCGATCTCGGCATCGGCCTGGGCGTCGCCCGGCACCTGCCGCTGGCGCCGGACGAAGCGAGCGCGCGCCGGCTGATGCAGACGGTGCTCTGCCTGCGCGCTGCGGCGCTCCTCGCTCTCTGCCTCGCCCTCGCCGCGGCCAAACCCTGGGTGCTGCGTCTCTTCGCCGCCGAATCCATCGCCTCGCGTTACCCCTACGTGTACGCCTTCGTGATCGTGAACAGCCTCGGCGAGCTCTACACCAGTTTCCTGCAGGGGCTGCAGCGTTTCCGGGTCATCGCGCTCTACGCCCTGCTCTCCAGCTTGGTGCGACTGCTGCTGATCGTGGCTCTCGTCCGTGGGGCGGGAATGCAGGTGGAGGGTCTCTTCCTGGCCGAGGTGCTGTCGCTGTTCCTCGCCGCGGCGCTCTCCGCCTGGTCGACCGGGCAGGGCGGGAGCGTCCGCCTCCACCCCCCCACGGCTGCCGCGCAGCTGCGCTTCGGTTTTCCGCTCTACCTCAACACGCTCCTCGCTTACGGCGCCAATCGCTTGAACACTTTGCTCATCGCCGGCCTCACCGGCCCCGTGGCGGTGAGCCATTTCTCCGTGGCCAGCCGCATTCCCGATCAGCTCTCCATGGTGTTGCGCTCGTACACTCAGGTGTACTTGCCGCACATGTCGCGTTTTCTCGCCCAGGCCGAACTCGAGCGGGCCCGCCGTCTGCTCGCGGCCTCGCTCCGGCTCATGAGCTTCGGCTTCGCCCTCCTCACCGTGCTGCTCGGCTTCTTCCGTCACGAGCTCCTGGCCTTGCTCGCACCGCCGTCGTATCAGGCAGCGGCTGCCGCGGTGCCGCTCCTCGTCGGCGCCCTCGCCTTCGCCAGCCTCGGCAGCATCCTCGGCACCACCCTCGTGGCTCTCGGTGATTCGCGCACGCCGCTCCTGATCAATCTCTGGAACACCGCCCTCAGCATCGCGCTGCAATTCGTTCTCATCCGCAACTGGGGGTTGCTGGGCGCCGCCTGGGCCAGCTTCCTCTTCAACGTTTTGGCCTGGGCGGTCACCGACGTCGTCGTCAGCCGCCGCCTGCGGCCGGCGGGACGCGGCTACCTGGGCCTCCTCGTCTTTCTGGCGGGAGTGCTCCTCGCCGGGCTCCGGGCCGGCGTGGCGCTGCGCCTCGCGCTCCTCGCCGCGGCGGCGGCGACCTGCGTGGCGCTGTCGCGACCGCTGCGCCAAGACATCGTCGAGGTCTGGAAATCGCGCCGCGCCGGTGGTAGCGGCTGAGCGGCGCGGCACCAGGTCGCCGGGCGCCGCCCTTGGGCTATAATCGATCGCGCCCAGCAGATCCCGTCCGCAACGCCAGCCCCAGCGGACCCTTCCGGAGGCATGCAACGTGTCCGGCTCCCCGAGCGCACAGGGCACCCCCCTGGCCGACGTCCCCGTGGTCATCCTCTGCGGCGGCATGGGCATGCGCCTGGCCGGCGAAACCGAGTTCAAGCCCAAGCCCATGGTGCGGGTCGGGCCCCATCCGATGCTCTGGCACATCATGAAGATCTACAGCGCCTTCGGCTGCCGGCGCTTCATCCTCTGCCTGGGCTACAAGATGGAAGTCATCAAGGAGTGGGTGCTGAACTACCGGGTCATGGACAACGACTTCACCATGCACCTCGGCCCCGAAGCACGCACGGAAGTGCACGCCGGCAACGCCCACGAACCATGGCGGATCACCTGCGCCGACACCGGGCTCGAGACCATGACGGGCGGACGGCTCTACCACGTCGCCCGCTATGTCCAGGGCGAGCACTTCTTCGCCACCTACGGCGACGGACTGGCGGACATCGACATCCGCGCCCTCTACGACTTCCACCTGCGCGAGGGCCGCATCGGCACGGTGACCGGAGTGCGCCCGGATTCGCGCTTCGGCGTCATCGAGAGCGAGAGCGGCCGCCGGGTGGATCACTTCCGCGAGAAGCCCCAGCTCGACAGCTACGTGAGCGGTGGCTTCTTCGTCTTCCGGCGCGAGTTCCTCTCCTGGCTGGACCCGCAGGCCGTGCTGGAGCGCGAGCCTCTGGACCGGCTCGCCGCGGCGGGCCAGCTGTCGCTGTACCGGCACGATGGCTTCTGGAAGAGCATGGATACGTACCGGGACTTCACCGATTACAACGAGATGTGGAAGCGCGGCGAGACGCCCTGGAAGGTCTGGTGAACGGCACGGTGGCGGGTTTCTGGCAGGACACCAACGTCTTCGTCACCGGCTGCACCGGCATCCTGGGCTCGTGGCTCACTCGGGAGCTGGTGCGTCGCGGCGCCAATGTCGTCGGCCTGGTGCGTGACCGCGTGCCGCGCTCGCTCATCCTGAACAGCGAGGAATGGAACGCGGTGACGGCGGTGCATGGCGCCGTCGAGGACCTGGAGCTGGTGGAGAGGGCACTCAACGAGTACGAGATCGACAGCGTCTTCCACCTGGCGGCGCAGACCATCGTCGGCACCGCCAACCGCAGCCCTCTTTCCACCTTCGAGAGCAACATCAAGGGCACCTGGGTGTTGCTGGAGGCGGCGCGGCGCACCCGCAGCGTGCGCCGGGTGGTGGTGGCTTCCAGCGACAAGGCCTACGGTGAACACACCCAGCTGCCCTACGACGAGACCTTCGCCCTGCAAGGGCGGCATCCCTACGACGCCTCCAAGTCCTGCGCCGACCTGCTGGCCCAGTCCTACCACGCCACCTTCGAACTGCCCGTGACCATCACCCGCTGCGGCAACCTCTACGGCGGTGGCGACTTGAATTGGAACCGCCTGGTTCCGGGCACCATCAAGGCGCTGCTGCGTGGCGAACGCCCGGTGATCCGCAGCGACGGCACCTGGGTGCGGGACTACTTCTACGTGCTCGATGCGGTGCACGCCTATCTCGCCCTCGCCGAGCGCATGGACGACCGGAGTCTGTGGGGACAGGCCTTCAACTTCAGCAACGAGATCCAGATGACCGTCCTCGACGTGGTCCGCCGCCTGCGCGAGCTCATGCTCTGCACCAACCTCGAGCCCGTGGTCCTGGGCGAGGCCCGCGCCGAGATTCCGCACCAGTACCTGTCGGCGGCGAAGGCACGGCGCCTGCTCGGCTGGGAACCGGTGTACGACGTGGAGCGCGGCTTCCTCGAGACCATCGACTGGTACCGGGACTTCTTCGCCTCGCCGCGCGCCCGCTTCGGGACCTGAATCACCCTGGGGGAAGGCATGCGCGTGCTGGTCACCGGCGGCGCCGGCTTCATCGGCCGTCACCTGGTGCAGAGTCTCGTTCGCCGCGGCGACACGGTCGCCGTGGTCGGGCGGCGCCGGCGCGAAGCGCTGCCGGAAGGAACGTTGCCGGCGGGCGTCGCCTACCACCCCGCCGACCTGGGCGAAGCCGATGCCGCCGGCAGGCTGCTGGCGGAGCTGCGCCCGGAGGTCGTCTTCCACCTGGCGAGCGCGGTGGACGTGGCCCGCGACCTGGCGCACCTGGAAGCCCAAGTGCGGAGCACGCAGATGGCGGCGGTGCACGTGGCCCGGGCTTGTCTCGTGCAAGGCGTCGGCCGTCTGGTGCACGTCGGCACCTGCGAGGAATACGGCAACGGGCCGGCGCCTTTCCGGGAGAGCCAGGACCCGGCGCCGGTGTCCCCCTATTCTGCCGCCAAGGCGGCAGCGACGGCCTTCGTCCGCATGCTCTGCGCCGCCTTCGGTCTCCGCGCCGTCGTCGTCCGCCCTTTCCTCACCTACGGCCCCGGGCAAACCGCGGACCTCCTCGTCCCCGCCCTCATCCGCAGCGCCCTCGCCGGGCGCGACTTCCCCATGACCGGAGGCGAGCAGACGCGGGAGTTCAACTATGTGGACGACATCGTGGCAGGATTGCTGCGCTGCGCCGAAGCGGACGGCGTCGAGGGTTTGGTGCTCAACTTGGGCTGCGCCGAGCCACGGCGCATCCGCGATGTGGCCGCCCTCGTTCTCGATTTGATGGGCAATCCCGTGCGCGCCGAGTTGGGCAAGCTGCCCTACCGCCCCGGCGAGACCTGGGAGTTCTACTGCGACAACACCCGGGCGCGGCAGCTGCTCGGCTGGAGCCCGCAGGTGGCACTGGAGGAAGGTCTGCGGCGCACCATCGCCTGGTATCGCGCCCGCCCCCTCGGAGGCGCGGGCATGAGCGGGAGCTCTTGAGGTGAGCGACGTCTGGTACGAGGTACGGCCTTTGCGCCGGCTGGACGACAGCCGCGGCTGGTTCCTCAAGGCCCTGCAATCCCGCCACCTCGGCGGCCGGCCCTTCGGCGAGGTGTACCTCTCCGTCGGCGCCGCCGGCGAGACGCGGGCCAACCACTTCCACCGGCGCACGACGGAGTGGTTCTGTCCGGTGGCCGGGAGCGGCACTCTCTACCTTTACGACACCGAAAGCGAACGGCGAGCGCAGGTGCGCTTCGACGCCGCCGCTCCGGTGTCGGTGCGCGTGCCCCCCGGGGTCGCGCACAGTCTGGTCGCCGATGCCGGCACCGAGCTCGCCGTGCTCGCCGTGGCCGACGTGGAGTACGACCCGCAGGACACCGACACCTACAGCGTTGCACCCGAACGCATCCGGGGAGTCTCGCCGTGAGGATCCTCATGGTGAGCCCCTTCTGGGATCCCGTGACCGGCGGCGGCGAACGGGTGCTCAAGAACAGCGCCTTGGCGCTCCGCGACCGCGGCCATCAGGTCGACATCCTCACCCTCAACACCGATGCCCGGCAACGGGCGCTCTGGAAACACGAGGAAAGCGAGTGGCAGGGCCTCCGCGTGGTGCGCTGGCCGGCGCTCAACCTCGTGCCGCGGACGCGCCAGGGCCTGGACCTCTTCCTCGCCAAGGTCGAGAACCGCGTTTTCCCGCACAACTACGTCGTCAAGTATCTCTACAAGCCCGGCTTCGCCCGGCAAGCGCGGGGCCACGACATCGTGCAGCTGCACAACGACATCGAGCTCGGCTTCCTCTGGCTGCTGCGCCGCGTGCCCATGCCGCGGGTGCTCTGGTGCCACACCCTGGACGTCACCTACCGTTTCCACTACCGCCAGCACCGCTTGAGCCGCGCCATCCTGCGCCGTGGCGCCGACTTCTTCCTCACCGGCTGCACCTCCACGGTGCCGGCGCTGCAGGCCATCGGCGTCCCCGACGCCTGCATCGGCACGGTGCACTACGGCGTGGACGAGCGCTTCTTCCAGCCGCGGCCGGAGCTCAAGGAGCCGCGCACGGTCCTTTTCGTCGGCGGCTTGCAGGTGCACAAGGGCCCCCTCGTGCTCGTGCAAGCGCTGCGTCACTTCCGGCGCCCGGCCCGCATCGTGCTGCTCACCATCAGCCGCGACCCCCAGTACGGCGAGACCTTCCGGCAGGCCCTGGCGGCGGAAGAAGCCCGCGGCTTCCACCAGATCGAACACCTGCCGGACTTGCGTGACCCGCAACGCCTGCTCCGTGCTTACCAGGCGGCGACGGTGTTCGCCACCCCGTCGTTGGAATCCGTGTTCGAGCTGGTGAACCTGGAAGCCCTCGCCTGCGGCACCCCGGTGGTGGCGTCCCGCGTCGGCGGTTTTCCGGATCTGATCGAGGACGGAGTGAACGGCCTCTTCGTGCCTCCCGGGGAGCCCGAGGCGCTGGCGGCGCGCCTGGAGGCGGTGCTCGACCAGCCGGCGCTGGCAGCGCGTCTCGGCGCCGAAGGGCGCCGCACGATCCTGCGTGACTTCACCTGGACACGGGTCGGCGAGAAGCTGGAGGCACACTATCAGCGACTGCTGTCCCAGACCACTGCGGCTTCGGCGTCCCGCTCGGAGAAATAGCGCACCGCTTCCACGATGCCGAGCATGAGCGCCAGACAGGGCACGGCGGGGGGATACCACAGGCTGGGCTGCATCACCGACGCCAGCAGGATCGAGGCGGTGGAACCGATGCAGGCGATGACGATGCTGCGGTCCTCCGGCGACTGCAAGGTGTGATAGACGCGCCGGGCGCGGACGAAGAAGGTGACGAACATGGTGAGGCACGTCCCGAGCGCCAGGACGCCGCCCTGCGTGAGCAGCAGCACGTAGGCGTTGTGGATGTAGCTCACCGGCCGCCAGTAGTGCGACTGCCAGATTTCGTCCCAGTCCTCCTCGTAGCGATAGACGCCGCCCACTCCGATCCCCAACCAAGGGTGCTCCACGATCTTCGGCCAGGCGGCGCTGATTTCCATGAAGCGGGCTCCGGCGGAGCTGCCTTCGGCGTAGGACTCGGCCTTGAAGATCGAGGTGAAGCGCTTGATGTACGGGGTCATGTAGTTTTCCCGTTCGGTGGAGACGATGCTGAGCAGCAAGAGCAGGAGCGCCACGCTCACCACCATGGCCAAGAAGATCCGCGCCACGCCGAGGCGGATGGCGCCGCGGCCGAGCACCGCCATGATCGCCATGGAGAGCAGGACTCCTAGCCAGATGCTGCGGGTGAAGGTGAGGAGCAAGCCGCCGAGGAGAAGAAACAGCGCCAGGTAAAGACCCCGGGCGCCACGCGGCGAGCACAAGGGGATGCGGGAGACCACGAAGGGCACGGTCGTCCAGATGAGCTCCGTTCCGGGCGGCAGAATGCGGCCGGCGAAGCCACCGAAAGACTCCACCCGGATCGAGTTGCCGAGAAAGAACTTGGCCCGTTCGCCGGCGAAGAATTGGGCGTACATGAGCACGGCGACGATCAGGGACATGCAGAAGCAAGCCTGCAGGAGGAGGCGCAATTCCCTGCGGCTGCGCAGGCAAAGAGCGCCGACGAAGAACATGAGGTAGAACCAGTACGACCTCGAGGTCTCCACCATCATGCGGAGGCCGACGCCGCGGAACGCCAACCCGACCATGGAAACCACCAGCATGGCCAGCAGGAACAAGAGGACCGTCGCCGCCACCGGCGTGGCCAGCCGGCGGCGCGCCGTGCCGATCTCGCCGCTCAAGCAGAAAGCCGCCAGGAGGAAGAGCATGAGCCCCTGGCCGAGGGTGAGGCGGAGATGCTCCAGAACCGGGATCTCCGGGATGAAGTGGTACAGCGACAGCGTCGGCAGCACGTCGTAGTAAACGATGAAGCTGGTGCTGCAGAGGACGAGGATGATGCCCAGTTCCCAACGCCAGAACACCAGCATGAAGACCACACCGGCGATGGCCATGAACAGCACGTCTTGGTACCGGAAGCTCAGGAACTGCCCGGAGGCGAACTTGCCCACCACGAGCAACACCAAGCCGAAGGCTGCCAACCGGCCGAGTCGAAAGAGCCGGTCCCCGAGCTTGGTGTTCTCGATGAAATCGAAGAGGGAGTTGCTGAGATAGCGGGCGTTGAGCCGCATCGTCCGCCGGCTCCCGTCAGGAGATGAGCTTGTACACGAAGTGCGGGATGGCGAAGCGGCGCCGGTTGAGCACCACCCCCAGCATGGGGGCATCCTGGCTCTGCAAGGGGTCCATGGCTTTCTGCAGCACCTCGCGCTTCAAACGTCCCTGGCGCACCACCAGGAGGATGCCGTCCACCCGCGCCGCCAGGTGGATCGAATCGGGGTAGGCCAGGAGCGGTGGACCGTCGACGAGGGTGAAACGGAAGGTCCGGCGCATCTCCGCGAGCATGGCGTCGAACTGCGGGCTGTCGAAGAAAGCCACGGAGCTCAGCCTCTTTCTCCCCGGTGTGACGACGAAGAGGTTGTTGGTGTCGCCGGGCTGGATGACGCTGGCGAGCTCCCGGGTGTAGCCGTTCTCCGCGACGTCCGTGAGGCCCAGGCCCGACTTGGCGCCGGTGTGCCGCGCCAAGCTCGGATCGTGGAAGTTGCCGTCCAGGCAGAGCACGTCGCCGCCGCAGCCGGCGGCCAGAGCCTGCCCGAGGTGGGCGGTGACATAGGTGGCGCCCTCGCGGACCGCAGCGCCCACCACGAGCACGATGCGGCCCTCCTTCACCCTGGTGAAGCTGCTGATCACGGCGCTGCTCAGCCGGCCGAACTCGGTCTCCTGGAGCCGCACCTCCCGGGGGTGCGCTTCCGTCCCCGGCGTTCCACCCTCCAGGGGCGGCACCACCAGCTCCACCGAGTTCTGTTCCGCTTTGCGCAGGGCATCGAAGATCTTGCTCATGGTGACAGGCCCCGCCTCAGAGGTAATGGGTGCTGATGGAGGCCAGGTGCGGCAGCGCCAGGTGATCCTCCACCTGCTCGCGCCGACGGATGGTGTGATCCACGTTGTCCACGAAGCCGGCCACCACGAAGGCCAGGATCAAGCTGAAGACCACGGCCACCATGAACTTGAAGCCCTTGCGCGCTTCCACGGGGAGCGTCGGTACGGAAGAGAAGCTGACCACCTTCACCTTGTTCATGGCTTCGTCGGGGCTCTCCAGGGTGGCCGACTTGAAGAGCTGCTCCACCATGTCCGCCCTCTTCATGGTCCGCTGGGTGATGTCGCGGTCGTAGCGGTCCAGCTTCGCCTCCACCCCGGGGTAGGCCACCAGCAGCGTGTCCACCTCGGTGATCTTGTGCTGCAGCTCGGCCTCGCGGCTCTTCAGCTGGGCGTACAGATGCTCCTGCTGCGCGATGACCCGCTTCTCCTCCTGCGCCAGCTTGTCCTGCAGCGTCTCCACTTCCTCGCGCTTGGCCACCACGAGCGGATTGTCCTCGGTCAGCTTCGACTGCAGCTGGGCCAGCTCGGCGGCGTGGAAGTTGAGGTCCTGGCGCATCTTCACCACCATCTCGTCCTTGCGCAGGAAGGCGGGCACCCGCCCCTTGTCACGCTCCCGCACCGCCGCCAGGTCGGTCTCCAGCGCGGCTTTGTCCACCTGCAGCTCGTCGAGCTCGGAGACGAGAGAGTGCCGGCGCAGGGCGAGGAGTTCCTGCTGCTTCCCCAGGTCGACGACCTGGTGGGCACTCTTGAAGCTCGCCATCCGTCCTTGCAGCTCGTCGATCTCGTCGTCCACCTTGCGGATCTCCTGGGCGAAGTACTGCGACTGACCCGGGGTCTGCTCCATGGTGAGATTGAACTTCTCGTAGACCTCGATGAGGGTGTTGACTGCCGCGGCGGAGAAGGCGGGGCTGGGCGAGTCCAGGGACACTTGGATGACGTTGGACTCGCCGAACTTCTCGACGCGAAACTTGTTCTTCAGGTACTTGAACAGCCGGGCTGGATCCGTGGTGGGCAGGTCCCGGGAGGAGAGCGCGGCCGGGGGCCGCGTGGGCGCGTAGGTGCCGAAGATCAACTGCCGCTCGCCCTGGTCCAGATTCTTGGGCAGCTCGGTGAGCGCCAGGAGCTGCTTCACCACCTCGTCCAGCACCGTGATCGAGTTGAGAATGTCCACCTCGGAACCGAGTTCCTCTTGTTGGCGCAGGATGGGAACGTTCTGCACCACCTGCAGCTTGCCGCGCCGGATGAGCACCTCCGCCTTGGCGTCGTAGGTGTTCGGCGCCCGTGCCAAAGTCAGGTACGACCAGAACACCGCGGAGCCGAAGATGCCGGCGATGATCATCCAGCGCCCGAAGAGGAGCTCCAGGAAGGAGTAGATGACCGGCTTGGAGACCGCTGGACGCACGGACGCCGGCCGTGCCGCCGCCGGGGTCGCGGTGCTCTGGGGCACCGGAGTCTTCGTGGTGACGTCAGCGTGCCACCGAGACGTTCTCGACACGTTGTCTCCAAGCTAGATCGTCCACGAGCAGCGCCGTGATGGCGGTGCGCTGGGCGACGTCCAGGAACTCTTTGGCGAAATCGGTGAAGGTGCGGAAGCGGCTCTTCGGCACGAACACCAAGTCTCCTGGCTGCAGGTAGATGTCTTTCGGCGCCAGCGCCTGGTGCAGCCGGGCGAAATCCAGGCGGTAGGCGTGGTCGGTGCCCTCCGGGTCGCGGCGCATGAGGATGATGCTGTTCTCCCGGGCCGTCTCCATGAGACCGCCCGCCAGCACCAGGCTGTGCACCACCCGGTCTCCCGGTCCGAAGGCGAAGCGTCCCGGGTTCCGTACCTGCCCGAGGACGTAGACGTTGCGCGCGGAGCTTTCCACCAGGACCACCGCCAGATCGAAGTTGCGGAAATACGACGAGTAGCGCGTGGTGAGCGAGTCGTCGAGCTGCGCCAGCGTCAGTCCGGCGGCTCGCACGCTCCCGAGCAGGCTCACGTTGATCCGGCCGTCCTGCGCCACCGTCATCGTGCCATTCAGGTCTTCGTAGCTGAGCGCCTTGAGATAGATCTGATCTCCCGGGGCGATCAGGGCGTTGTCGGGCTGCAGGAAGCGCTCCGGCGGAATGGGTGTTTTCGGATCGGTGAGATCGACGACGCCGGGCTCGTCCTCCGCGGTGCCGCGCGGTGCTGCCGTGCCACCGCAACCGGTGCTGCCGGTGCACAGGAGGAAGGCGAGCAGCCAAACGCCCCAGGGCCATGCCCTGGTGCGGCAACGCACCCGGCCACCGCCTCCCAGCGGAGCGCCGTGGTCACGGTGTGAGCGAATCCATGCCATGGCCAACACGAGAATCACCCTGCAGTGCGGGAGGCGGGTTCGGGCAGACGGACTCTCCTGGCCGCTGACGCCAGACCTTGCTCCCTCCCACCGGCTTCAGAGGCGCGCCGCCGGCGCTGGCGTCACGGCCGAGAGCTGCAAGGCGTGCCCTAGTTTAGCACTCGGGGCGGCCCCCCCGCCAGGGCGGGCCAGAGGCCGCCTGGCGCTGGACCGCAGCTGTTGCACTGCCAAGGTAGGGGAGCCTGACCGGCTGGGCTTCCGGTCCGAAACTGGGACTGGCCTTCGGCCCGCACTCCTTGCAGCCTCAGGGAAACCCTGAATCGGTGGAGGCAGGCCGCACCGAGACGAGGGGTCAGCGGGGGGAGTCGGTGCCGTGGTCGACCACCCCGAGGGCCCGGAGGTCGAGGCGCGCCGCCAGGCGCTCGTTCTTGCCGTCCAGTTTGGTGATCAGGATGGCGCTCATGGCGGCGTAGAACAGGGGCACCAGGTAGGGCACGAAGCGCCGCCTCGGGCGGTGCGCCAGCAACCTGGAGACGTAGATGGCGCCGCTCGTGAGCAGCACGCAAAAACCCAGCGACTCCAGGTAGAGGAAGCGGAGGTTGAGCCAGTCCGTGGGGTAACGGAAGACGGCGAACGGCACCACCATGACGTAGATCCAGCCGATGTAGAAACGGATGGCGCGATTGCCGAAGACGATGCCGAAGATCGAATAGGACAGGAAAGCGAGACCCACGAAGACGCGGATGATCGGCGCCAGAGCGTAGAGCCAGCGCACGAACCCGGAAGCATCGGCGAGGAGCTCGGAGTGCTGCACCGGGAAGGCCATGAGGACCAGATATCGCGGCAGATTGACCAGGAAGGCACCGGGATCCACCTTGCCCGGCCCGAGCCCTGGACCGAGGAACCAACGCACCACCAGGGCGACGCCAGCGGTCACGAGCGCCAGGACCAGCGTCGTGTGGAGCACCCGACGCTGGCGCTCGGGGCGAAAGAAGAAGTTGTAGAACAAGCAGGAGGCCAGGATGCTGAAGCTGCCGCCGCGCATGAACAAGCTGAGCAGGAAAACCGCAAAGAAGGCGAAGGCGTACAGCCCGAGCGGGCGCCCCGCGTTCTTCTGCTCGTTCCACACGTAGAGCAGCGTGCCCGCCAAGACCACCTTGGCGTAGAGCAGGCTCGAAATCCCGCCGGCGAACATGAGGTTCTTGCCATAACTCCCCACCCCCACGGCGAAGAGCAAGGCTGCCATGAGGGCCGCCGGGGCGTCATGGAGGAGCGAGATCACCAGAGCGTAGGCGATCCAAGCGTTCAGGATGTGCACGAACAGGTTGACCAGGTAGTAGGCGCGAGCGTCGGTGCCGAAGAGGCGGTATTCCAGGGCCAGAACCGGATTGGTGGGATAGCCGCCTGCCAGCGTCGGGCGGAAGTGTGACTCCTGCTCGTTCTGCGACAGCCGCCACAGATCGCTCGCGTCCTCCGGGCTCCAGAATCCCGTGTCGAGCACCTGTGCGAAGAGGAGTGTCGCCGCCGCCGCGAGAATGAGGAGCGCCGCCACGTGGCGCTGCGCTCCCGGCCGGCGAGGGCTGTGGGCAGGTTCGGGCATGCGACCCATCCCCGCCGGGCTCAAGCGCTGCCGCGCTGGGTGTAGGCCACGATGGACATCCCCACCAGGATACAGGCGAAACCCAGGATGCGGAGCGGCGGTATGGGCTCCCCGAGGACGAGGCGAGAGGCGAGGAGCACGGCGACGAAACTGAGCGAGGCGATGGAGGTCGCCACGTTGAGGGGCACCCGCGACAAGATGATCATATAGGAAACGAGCGCGAGGGCCCAGCAACCGAGACCGCCCCAGAGGTGCGGGCTCACCAGCAGACGGCGCAACGCCTCCACGGAGGGCACCGTCACTTCTCCCAACCCCTGCATGGCCTTCTTCTGCAGGACGTTGGCGCATGCCGTGGCGAGCACGAACAGGGCGCCGAGAACGAACGTTTGCCCCATACACTCCTCCCGACCCTGCGTCCCAGGAACTGCGTCGTGCCGCGCTGCGTCCCGCCGCTCAGGCCAGCATGCCGCGACACTTAACCACGGCCTTCCCTGGCCAGCAAGGGATCCCGTGGGGGGTGACCCTTCACCGCGGCGTGTCCGCTCCCGTCGAAGTGGGTGGCGTGCTACGTGGCGCTGGCGGCGCACGCAACTCGAGGAGCCGGTAGTCGGCGCAGCGCTCTCCCCTCTCCTCGACCTGGAACTCTTCCCCCAGGGCAGCGGCGAGGCCTTGCCAGCGGCGTTCCGATTCGGCGTTGTCTCGCAGGACCACGAGCGCGACCGGTTCACCCCGCAGCGCCGTCGCGATCGCGCTCGCGTCGCTCTCGGCGCGCGGCATGGAATGATAGCGTTCCACCGGCAGGCGCTCCCGGCAGAGGAAGAAGTAGCCCGCTTCGTCGGCGATCCACACCACCGGCGCTTCCTGCAGGGCCTCCGAGGCTCGAAACGCTGCGGCGCAGTCCGTCACCTGCCGCAGACGTGGGATGTGCCGGATCCACAGCTCCCCTTCGTGCGGGAAGAGCGCTCCCGTCCAGGGCACGAGCAAGAGAGCGACGGCAGCGAGCAACAGCCCGGAACGCGGCGAGCGCTGCAGCGCCCCGCCCAGGGCGGCCCCCGCGTAGGCCGCGCAGAGCGACCCCACCAAGATGAAGTAGCGCGGCTGATTCCCCGTCCCGGTGCTCCAGGTGGCGAGCAGCAAGCTTCCGAGGTGGAGCAGGAGGAGGGGCAAGAACTCGGCGCCTCGGTGCCAACGGAGCGAGCGCGCAATGCCCACCGCACCGAGCAGCGCCACCGACAACGGCACCGCCAGCCATCCGGCCCAGAGGAAATCGAAGAGCCGCGAACCGAGCGGGCGGCTCAAGGTCGGGTCCACTTGCAAGGTGTGGAAGAGACGCATGAAGTCCCCGTGCGCCTGCTGCACCGCCGCCGCCCAGAGCACCGACGGCAGGAGACAGGCGAGAGCGAAGAGCACAGAGCGGCGCCAGCGCCGCCACAACGGCGCCGCGAAGGCCGGCACGAGGAGGAAGGTCTCGAAGCGGCTCCAAGCGGCGAAGAAGACGCACACCCACCCGAGGACGAGCCAGAGCCAGGAACCCTGGGCGCTGCGTTGGGCGCAGCACACTGCGGCGACGCAGAGGAAGGCGAAGACGGGGTTCACGTCCGGAGTCGCGGCGTGGGCGCTCGTCACCGGGAGCACGGCGACAAAGAGCGCTGCCAGCGTCCCCGCCGCTCGCCCCCAGTGCCGCTCCACCGTGCGTCCGAGGAGGAAGACCGTGGCCGCCGACGACAGCGCCGAGAGCACGACGCCGGCGCGCACCGCGTCCCGGAACACCAGCCAGAAGAGCGCGTGCAGGTAGAGATGCCCCGGGCCCCACAGCTCTCGCGGCACCGGCTCCGGGTGTTGCAACCAGTGCAGCAGCCAAGCGACGCGGGCACCGTCGTCGCCGAGTCCGATGTCGCTCTTTTGCGCCACCACGAGCCGAGCCACGAGCGTGAGCAGCGCCAGAAGGCCGACGAAGGAGCGCCGCTGCTTTCCCTCCGCTTCGGGAGGCCTACCGAGCATGCCGGCGAAGGCCGCGCCCAAGGCAGGTTGAACCGACGACGAGAGCGCCAGCAGTCCAGCACCGAGGACGAGTACCCAGAGAGCGTCGAGGAAGCGCGCCGTCGCTGGTTCCAAGGCGCCGTCGGCGGTGAATCGCAGGAGCCAGTGCGACAACGGCCGGAGCAGCAGCACCAGGCCGACGGCGACCGCCAACACCCCGGCCGCGGCGGCGATCGGTCGGGGTCGTGGTCCCACCAGTGTCCTCCCGCATCGGGACCACGAGGACCGAGTGTCAGCCGCTTCGCAGCTTCCCCGTCGCGGCCCTCCGCTCGACGGTCTTGCGCACCTCGATCCCAGTGTAGCCGTTGCTCGACCCCACATCGGGCCGGCATAATGGGGCGCCCCCAACGACTCGGACCGCAGCGTGCGCCGTTCCGAATCTCAGCGACAGAATCCCCACCGAAGCCGGCGGCAACTGGCTCTGGCCCTGGCCTACGTCATCGCGGCTCTCGCCTCCGCCGGGATCTTCCTGGCCTGGCGCGTCTACGTGCACCACGCCACCCTGGTCTCGCGGGAGTTCTTCTTCATCGGCGGCATCCACCAGGCCGACGACACGGCCGGCTTCCGCATGGCGCCACACCGCACCGGTTTCGCCGTGTTGCAAGGGGGCGTCCAGGATCCGGCGCGGCGCATCCCGCTGCGCACCGACGCCCGCGGCTTCCGCATCCCCCTGGCCAGCGATGCCTCCCGACCGAGCGGCGCGGGACTGGCGGGGATCGGCTGCTCTTGCACCTTCGGCCACGGTGTGACGGCCGAGAGCACCTGGGTGGAGGTCGCCGGCGGCAGGCTCGGCCTGCCGGTGGACAACCTCGGCGTCTGCGCCTATTCCACCGTGACCAGCGTCGAGCTCCTGCGGCGCTCTATCGCCGCGCTGCGCCCGCGCCTCGTCGTCTATGCCTTCGGCAACTTCCATCTGGAGCGCTCGCGTCGGCCTTGGTCGGACGTCGCCGTCTTCCAGCCCAGCCTCACCACCGACCATGGCGAGCCACGACTCCTGCCGCCGCGCTTCGACAACCACTTGATCTTCGCGCTCTCGCCGGGCATCGAGAGGGAGTACTACCAGGAGAAGTTGGAAGGACGCACGCCACACTTCGACCTCGAAAAGCTGCGCTTGCTCTGGCCCCTCGCCTGCCAGGACCTGGGGCGGACGCTCCACCCCGCCACCTGGCGGGCGCGCTTCGCCCCGCCGGCGGTGCTCTCCGACACCACCCTCGCCCGCTGGGCCATCGGGGAGCTGCTGCGCTTGGCGCGCCCCTACGGCACGCGGGTGGTGCTGCTCTACTTCCCGGCCTTCTATGGCGAAACACCCCTCCCGGGCTTGCTGCAGGCCGTCCACGAACACGCGAACGACGCCGACTTCCTCTTCGTCGACACGGCGCCCGGGCTCTTCGCGCCGGTGCACAACCAGGACCAGTACGCCGCGCGTTTCCAGGTGCCCCGCGATGGCCATCCGAATGCGGCGATGCATCAGGAAATGGCGCGAGTGTTGGTGGCGGCGCTGACAGCGGCACCATGGTTGGCAGAAGCGGGAAGCGAAACGATCAGGAGGAAGTAGGACGCATCACGTCAGGGGCGTGGCGCGGTTCAGGCGCCGCCGCGGGCCCCGGGGACGCGAACCAGCGGCACGATGGTGGAGACGTCCGGAGCTTTCTTGGCGCTCCCGGCGGGCGCCTCGAGCTCGTTGACCAGCGTCATGAAACGCGTGCCGAGCTGACGCGCTTCCGGCACGCCGCGGAGCAGGTCGTGCAGCGTCTGCAGGAAGGACGGTAGATCCACCCGCCGGCCTCTCTCCGGCCCGGCGCGATAGATCGCGCGCACTTTGGTGGGCTCGCAGCGCTCGTGGTCGAAGAAGAGCTTCTCCGACAGCTTCTCCCCCGGACGGACGCCGCTGAACTGCACCTTCACGTCCTCCATGAAGCGCAGCCCCGAGAGCTCCACCAGTGTCCGCGCCAGGTCCAGGATGCGCACCGGCTTGCCCATCTCCAGGACGAAGACCTCGCCGCCTTCTCCCATGGCGGTGGCCTGCAGGATCAGGCGCGCCGCTTCGGGGATGGTCATGAAGAAACGCTCCATGTCCGGGTGGGTGATGGTGATGGGACCGCCGGAAGCGATCTGCTCCTTGAAGAGGGGCACGACGCTGCCGTCGGAATCCAGGACGTTGCCGAAGCGGACGATGACGAAGCGGGTGCCGCCCTCCCGGTTCAGCTCGCGCAGGATGATCTCGGCCGCCCGCTTCGAGGCCCCCATGACGCTGGTCGGCTCCACCGCCTTGTCCGTGGACACCAAGGTGAAGCGCCCCACCTGATACTCCCGGGCCAGGGCGGCGATGCTGTGCGTGGCGAGCACGTTGTTGCGGATGGCCTCGTAGGGGTTGTGCTCCATCATCGGCACGTGCTTGTAGGCAGCGGCATGGAAGATGTGCGCGGGCCGGTGGGCGCGCAGGATGGCTTCCATGCGTTCCCGGTCGCCGATGTCGGCGAGGAGCGGCACGATCTCGGTGCGCTCGCCGGACACTTCGCTCTGCAGGTCCCGCTCCAGGAAGAAGAGACGGCTCTCGGACTGCTCGACCAGGAGCAGCTTCGCCGGCCGGTGGCGCAGGATCTCGTGACAGAGCTCCGAGCCGATGGAGCCCGCCGCGCCGGTGACGAGCACCTTCTCGCCTTCGATGAGCTGCTGCACCTCGGTGTCGTCCAGCTCCACCGCCTCGCGGGGCAGCAGGTCTTCGACGCGGACATCGCGGATCTGCTGCAGGACGCTGGTGCCGCGCAGCAGGTCCGCCAGCCCGGGCAGGATGCGCACGTGCGCCCCCGCCCGCCGGCACCAGGTGAGGATCTCGCGGCGCGCATCGGCCTCCAGCGACGGGATGGCGAGGACGAGCTCGCGCAGCTCCGGCCCGATCCAGCGCACCAGGTCGTGCCGGCCGCCGAGGACGCGGGCGCCGTGGATCTCCTTGCCCCACTTCTCCGGATCGTCGTCGATGAAGCCGCGCAGCTCGTAGCCCAGCTCCGGCGATTGCAGGATTTCCCGCGCCACCATGCTCCCCGCCCGGCCGGCGCCGTACACCACCAGGGGTCGGAGCGCCCCGCCTCTCTCCAACCACTGCGCTTGCATCAGCGGGCTCTCGCGCCAGATGCGCACGGTGAACAGCGACACCGAGAGCATCGCCGAGGAGAGGAGGAAGTAGATGACGAGCACCGGCCACGGCAGGCCCATGGGCGACGGGATGAGGTTGTTGGCGCAGAGCAGCACCAGCGTCGCCAGGCCGGTGCCGCGCAAGATGCTCAGGAAGTCGCGCAAGCTGGCGAAGTCGGTGAGCTTGCGGTACACCCGCGCCCACAGCAGCCCGAGGAGCATGGTGCCGACGCTGAGCGCCAGGTTGAAGGGCAAGTACTGACGCTGGGGATCGGGGATTTGGCCCTCGAAGTGCACGAGGTAGGAAGCGACGAAGCAGCCCGCGAGGAGCACCAGGTGCACGACGACCCGCCGGGCCACGTACAGGACTTTCTGGGCCACCATCCGCGCACTCCTTGCGCCGGTCGCGTCCTCGCTGGACGGAGCCGCCACGCGGCCCCGTGAATCAGACGCGCACGGGCGTCCGCGTGCCGACGGCCTCGATGATGGAGACGATGCGGGCGATGTCGTCTTCCCGCAGGCCGACGTAGAGGGGCAGGTTGAGGATCTGCTGCGCCACCAGCTCGGTGGCGGCGAGATCCCCGGAGCGGGTGGGCGCCCAGGGGCGGTAGGCCGCCATGCGATGCACCGGCGGATCGAAGTAGGTGCGCGTTTCGATGCCGCTCCGCTCGAGGACGCGGCGGACTTCGTCGCGGCTGGCGCCGAACTCGCGCTCCACGATGCGCAGGCTGAAATCCTTGTACGACGAGAGATTGCCTTCCTCGACGCGCTGCAGCCGCACGCCCCGCAGCTTGGCGAGCGCGCCGGTGTAGAGGCGCACCAGCCGCCGGCGCTCCTCGACGTTGCGCTGCAGGTGCGGCAGGGATTGCAGCCCCACCAGGGCATGGAGCTCGCTCATGCGGGCGTTGAGGCCGATGAACTCGCAGTCGTAGTTGCCCGGGTTGCCATAGTTGCGGCCGCTGCGCAACCGCCGGGCGCTCTCCGCCTCCCGCAAGCTCACCAGGCCGCCTTCGCAGGAGGTGATCGTCTTGGTCGGCGACAAGCTGAACACCTCGGCGTCGCCGAAGCTCCCCGCCGGTCGCCCCTGGAAGGAGGAGCCGAGACCGTGCGCGGCGTCGAGGATCAACTTCAGGCTGTGCTCTCGGGCGATCTTCTCCAGGACATCCAGGGCGGGAGGATTGCCGCTCACGTAGACCGCGATGATGGCGCCGGTGTGCTTGGTGATCTTCCGCTGCAAGTCCTCGACGTTGACGTTGAGCGTTTCCGGGTCGCAGTCCACGAACACCGGGCGGCAGCCGCTCCAGACGATGGCGTGGGCCGAGGCCATGAAGGTGAAGCTCGGGACCAGGACCTCGCCGTGGACGTTCAGGGCGCGAAGCGCCAGCATGAGGCCGGCAGTGCAATTGTTCACCGCCACGACCTCGCGGCCGGGCATCAGCTCCGCCACCTTGCGCTCGAAGGCGGCGACGGTGCGGCCGTTGGTGAGCTCTCCAGAATTCCAGATCTCGCGCAGGAGCGGTAGGGCGGCCTCGAAGTCGGGAAGCGCCGGCGCTGCCACCTGGATGCGACGTGCTTTCGTCCTGGAATCTCCCGCGTCCTTCGCTGCCTGCACGACGACCTCCCTCTCTGCGCTCTCCTGCGGGGGGCGATGCGCCTTGGTTGGCCGTTCGCGCCAGTGGCCCGCCTCCATGCGTGCGGGCGGCGTCATCGCAACAACTGTGCCCGCGGCTCCGGCGTAAGCGTCCGGATTGACGCGGAGTTGGGCGCCGCGGCGGTTGACAGCAGCGGGGGGAATGGCTATTTCCGAAGCGTGGTCCGGCGGGAACTGCCGCACTTCCAGAACCGCGATCCGGCAGCATGGGAGCATCCATGACATTCCATGACGACCTGCACCGCGTCACCGGGGGACGCGTCAAGACGCAGGAACCTTTGGACCGCCACACCACCTTCCGCATCGGCGGGCCAGCGGAGTACTACGTCGCCCCGCGCTCCGAGGCCGAGGTCGGCGCCGTCTGTGCCCTGGCGCAGGCAGCGAACGTGCCGCTCCGGGTCCTCGGCAACGGCTCCAACCTCATCGTTCCCGATGCGGGCGTGACTGGAATCGTCCTGCATGTGGCCCGCGCCCTCGCCGGTGTGGAGAGAAACGACCACGAGGTGCACGCCGGCGCCGGTCTGCCGCTCGTGCAGCTCATGCAGTTCGCGGCCCGCCAGGGCCTGGAAGGTATGGAGTGGGCCTGCGGCATCCCCGGCACCGTGGGCGGGGCGCTCCTCACCAACGCCGGCACGCCGGCCGGTGAGATGAGCGACGTGACCACGCGCATCCGTGTCGTCGAACGGGACGGCAACCTGCGCGAGCTTGCCCCCGGGGATTTCGCCTTCGCCTACCGCAAGAGCTCGCTCCGTGAGCGGGGCTGCGTCGCCGTGGGCGCCACAGTGCGCCTGCAGCCCGGCGACCGCGACGCCATCTTCGAGCGCATCAAGACCTACAACCAGCGCCGACTGCTCACCCAGCCCGTCGGCACCTGGAACTCGGGCTGCATCTTCAAGAACTGCCCGCCCCATCGCATCGGTCAGGAGATCGACCGCGCCGGCCTCAAGGGCAGGCGCGTCGGCCACGCCAGCGTCTCCACGGTGCACGGCAACTTCATCGTCAACGAAGGTGGCGCCCGCGCCGCCGACGTCCTCGAGCTCATCGCCTGCATCAAGCACGAGCTCGAACCCAGGCTCGGCGTCCACCTCGAAGAAGAAGTCGAGATCTGGTCCTAGGAGTGTCGATCACCGCCAGAGGATCCCCTGCTCGTCGCCATCACCCCTTCGATTCGAAGCCGTTTTCAATCCGAGGGAGGCGAGTAGTCCGGAAGGATGGCGGCGAGGCGGCGGCGGATCGATGTGTCGTCGCCATCGCGGGCGAGGGTGGCGAGCTCCGTAGCAGCAGCGAGGGCGTCGGGCACTTGCAACGGCCCGAGACGCGCGACGAGCAGTTGCGGATGCGGCGACGGCAGCGTCGCATCCGTGTCGGCCTGCAGCTCCTCGTGCAGCTTCTCCCCGGGCCTCATCCCGGTGAAGCGGATCGGCACCTGCTCGGGATCGAAGCCGGAGA